>CAZMNG010000016.1:0-15900 GCA_964567505.1 uncultured Chthoniobacterales bacterium | reverse complement strand
CATGATTTTGCCCGAGCGCGTCTTGGGCATGTCGGAAACGATACGAACGTGTTTGGGCCGCGCGATTTTGCCGATCAAAGTTTCGATTGCGCGAACGACCTTGTCTTCGATGGCCTTGCTTGGCTTGAGGCCGGGCTTTAGCGCGATGTAAATCTCGGGTACCCGCCCGCGCACGTCATCCACCACCGGTACCACAGCGGCTTCCGCGACCTCATCGATGCTGAGACAGGCGGATTCAAGTTCCTTAGTTCCGAGACGATGACCGGCCACGTTGATCACGTCATCGACGCGGCCCAAAATGCGGTAGTAGCCGTCGGCGGCCTGCATCGCGCCGTCGTTACAGAAGTATGGCCAGTCGCGCCAGTCCTTGCTTTTCGGGTCCTTGCAGTATTTGCGGTAGTAAGTACTTATGTACCGCTCGGGATCTCCCCAGATGGTTTGGAAAATTCCTGGCCACGGGTTGCGGATACAGATGTTTCCAGCCCGTCCGGAGCCCGCCGGGACCTCGTTCCCCTCCTCGTCCCAAATCACGGGATAAATCCCCGGCACCGCCGGTCCTGCGCTGCCGGGCTTCATGGGATTCAGTGCCGGTTTGGTACTGCACAGGAACCCCCCGTTTTCCGTTTGCCACCAGGTATCTACGATCACGGCCTCGCGCTTGCCGACCACGTTGTAGTACCAACGCCAGACGTCCGGCTCGATCGGCTCGCCCACCGTGGTCATGTGTTTGAAATGGTAGTTGTATTTAGTCGGCTCCTCCGGGCCGGCTTTGCGCAGCATCCGGATGGCCGTGGGCGAGGTATGGAAGATGTTGACGTTGAGCCGCTCGGCGATCCGCCATGCGCGCCCGGCGTCTGGATAGGTGGGAACTCCCTCGTAGATAACGCTGGTAGCGGCGATGGCCAGAGGGCCATAGACGATATACGAATGCCCGGTGATCCAGCCGATATCTGCCATGCACCAGTAAACGTCCTCGGGATGGATATCCTGGATATACTTGGAGGTTCCCGCCACATAGGCCAGGTATCCACCCGTGCTATGCTGGCATCCCTTCGGCCGCCCGGTCGTCCCGCTGGTGTACATCAGGAAAAGCGGTGCTTCCGCTGGCATCGACACCGGGGCAACCTTACGGCCTGCGAACCCCTTCATGACCTCGCGAAGGTCATAATCGCGGCCCACGACCATCGGGGTTGCGGTGGCACTTTTGTCGCGAAGTCGCGGCCAAACCAGAACCTTGTCGATCTTCTGCCCGTTCCGCTCCGCGACCGCGGCCGCGATGTCTGCATTCGCCTTATGGTCGATCAGCTTCCCGCTCCGGTAATAACCGTCCATGGTGATCAGCACTCGGCTTTGGGAATCCGCTACCCTGATCCCGCACGCCTCGCCACTGAATCCCCCGAACACCTCCGAATGAATGACGCCGAGCCGGGCACATGCCAGCATAGTGATCGGCAGTTCCGGAACCATCGGGAGGTGCAACGTTACGCGATCGCCGGTCTCCAGACCGGCGAAATCCCGCAGCATCGCCGCAACCTCGTTGACCCGCGCCCAAAGCTCTTGATACGTCATCGCCTGGTGCCCTTCATCCTCGGGTTCCGGCACGAAAATCAACGCTGCCTTGTTCCCGTATTTGGGCAGATGCCGGTCTACACAGTTGTAAGAGGCGTTGAGCTTTCCGCCGACGAACCATTTCCAGAACGGCGCGTTGCTGGTGTCCAGAATGGTGCTCCAGTACTGGTCCCAGCTCAGCATGTCGGCATATTCTTTGAAGCACTCCGGGAATTTATCGATGCTGAATCGGTCGACTACCGAAGGATCGGTCAGGTTCGCCTGGCCGATGAATTTGGCGGTGGGATGATAATACTCTTCCTCCTTCCAATGGACCGCAATTTGGGCCTCGGTGACATCGTCGCTGGTATTTGCGGTTGCTGCTTCCTGTGTTTCGTCCGGCATAGGATACTCCGTTTACAGGCTCATCTTACCGCTTGCGAGTCGATGCGATGACCGTGATCGCCGATACGTACCAGGCTCCGATCGCTGTAAGTAGCCCAAGGTATCCCCCGAGCACCGTCAGGCCTGCCTGCGAGCTAAAGGCCCCGATCGCAAGCACGAAGAATGTAATGGTCAACAGGATGAACACGACCAGCAGTGGTCGACTCAAAGTGCTTGCCGCGACTGTCATATATGCGGTGAAAATGCCCCACGCGAGCAAGAATGTTCCTACAGCTGCAGGCCGCGCCTCAGGCGGAATACCTGCAACGTTGAACGTCACCAGCAGCGCAAACGCGATCCAGAATGCCGCATACGATGTGAACGCCGTCGCACCAAACGTGTTGTTTCGCTGAAACTCCCACATACCTGCACAGAACTGAGCCAATCCGCCGTAGGCGAAGGCTAGGCCCAAAACAACGGGTTCTGCGGGTTTTGGAATTAAGCCAGCATTCACAGCCGAGAGAACGAAGGTGGTCAGGCCGAACGCAGCAAGGCCGAGTGGCGCGGGATCGGCAACCGATTGAGCCTTCGGTGCAGGCGTCTGTTCGTTGCTCATAACCGGCCCTCTGAAGAATTGGTTAACGACCGGTGCGAATAAAAATCGCACCGTTCGAGAATGGTACTCAAAATTGACATTAAGCACACTCCTCGGTGTTGAGCGCCAAGCTCATTACCACAGAGAGCGAAAGCCGTCGTTGTAGATGCTGACATAAGTGTATTGGGGACATTGGTTTGAACTGCCCAAAAAAAACGCGCCGCCGGGTCCGCGATTGGTGAAATTTAAAAAGAAGCGGCAGGGTGTTACATGGGGGAACACTCACACGCTAGGCGAGCACAATATGAGATTTGCACCCGCAGGTCAAGCACCGCCTGAAGGTCGTTAACCCCGCGAAATGGCGAAATTCGAGATTGCGCCTTAAAATTTTAGAGTTGGCGGTAACCGAATTCCTCGGCCAGGTGCAGGCATTCCGGGAGGGCTTCAACGCCATCCGAACTGGTCGGGTGCGTGAGCGACGCGGCGGCGACGCAAACGCCGTAATCGAGAGCGACGTTCATTGGGACCGCTTCGTGAAGGCCCGCGAGCAAACCGGCCGCGAAAGCGTCTCCAGCCCCCAGCGTGCCGGCGATTCTTTCCTGCGGAATGTCGACGCTTGCCTGCACGAGTTCCCGGCCACCGGAGCCAACGGCGACAGCACCACTGGAAAAATGGATCACGACCCACTCGCGCACACCGGCGGCGAGAAGTTTGTGCGCAGCCGTTCGGACGGCGCGGAGGTCGATTTTCCCATCACGGACGATAGCAACGCGCGTCGTGCGCTCGGCCTCAAACTCGTTCATAATGCAGTAGTCGCAGTAGCGCAGCGCCGGGAGGACAATTTTCGGGAATCGGTCGCTGTCCTCGCTTACCAGGTCGACGCTTGTCCTGAATCCGGATTCCTGGGCCCGGTGAAGCACGGCGGCCGCAACAGTCCCGTGGACGGGGTCCGGCTGGTCGAGCCGGTCAAGCAGCAGGAGATAGCCTAGATGAAAGATGCGCGCCTCGCTCTGTGCAAGGTCGAAATGGGAGGCATCGAGAAACGCGTTCGCCCCGCGTTGGTGAAAAAAGGTTCGGCGTCCAGTGGATTTGACCATCATCACATCGGTATAAGAAGTTGGCGCTTCCTTGGTGACATATAACAGGTGGGTGTCGATCCCGTGCGCATGGCAATCCTTTCGGATGTACGCCCCCGCGGCATCGTCGCCTACGAGTCCTACCGCGGCGAGCGGAAAAGGCACTCGAAGCCGCGCGAGGTCTTTCAGTAAGTTATAGGGCCCCCCGCCATTGCTTGAAGTTTCGGCGAGAATATTCGCCAGCGCATCCTGGGCCGGATAAACGTCAATAATCTTGGTGTGATCAAGGAGCCAGTTTCCGCCCGCCAGGATTCCGTTGCGCACCGTGTTGATCATGGTCTGGCGGACATTAAACCAACTTCGCAGATTCGCGAAATCGGAGGCCAACGCCGCGGAAATTGTTTGCTGATACCGGGTTAGTGCCCATCTCGCCGGCATTGACCAGGTGAAAGGCGCGCCGAGGCTTGAGCCACTCGTCGAACAGGTCACACACGACCCCTTCGCGCAGCTTGACTTTGGTCGGCTGGTTGAGCCAAGCCTGCGCCACGTTTAGGACTAAAAGACCGCCCGCAAGGCAAAGTTAGCCGTCATTTGGCACAATTAGTGTGGAATCCAGCTTCCCGTCGATGGCGTCGAGACAGTTCCGTGCTGCCACTTCGTCCATTCGCTGGGCGCACTCTTGCGTGAGCGCCGCCGCGTGCGGCGATAAGATCACATTATCCAATCCTAGCAGCGCGTGATTGGGCGGGAGTGGTTCCTCATTGAATACGTCGAGCCCAGCCCCTCGACTCAAACGCGTACGTAAGGCGGATACCAAATCATCCTCGTCAACCACTCCGCCGCGTGCGGTAGAAATTATGAATGCAGTCGGCCTCATTGCCGCGAGCTCTTTGCGGCCGATCAAACCCGCGGTCTGAAGAGTCAACGGCACATGCACACTGAGGAAATCACAGATTGCCAATCCGTCTAGGAGATCCATGACCGGCTCAATCCGAAATTCAGCGAATACCTCCTCCGAAACGAACGGATCATAAGCTACCACGCGCATGCCAAATGCCGACGCGCGAACCGCAACAGCGCGCCCAACGCGGCCAAAGCCGACCAAGAGCAAGGTCTTCCCAAGCAGATCCACCGCGAGCAGGGTTTCCCGAAATCGCCAATTGCCAGCCCTCGTCGCGCGGTCGTAGGCAATCGTCTGTTTAGCAAGGGCGAGCATGAAACAAAGCGTATGCTCGGCCACAGTAGAAGCATTGGCCGAACCAACGATTGTGAGCGGAATCTTGCGTCGGCGCAAAGCTGCGAGGTCAATGTTGTCGTAGCCCACTCCGCGCCGTGAAACCACCTTTAGACCTCGCGCAGCTTCTATGATCTTTCCTGTGATCGGTGTTGTACCAACCAGAATAGCATCAACGCTCGCGACCCGATCAATCAGATCTTCCTCGCTGATTCGATTCCAGCAACGGTCAATTACGAGATCCTTGCGTTGAGTCAGAACATCGAGCCCAACCTGCTGAAGTCCGTCGGTCACTAATACCTTAGGCATCGTTTGGCGGATTGGTCAGTATGGTCCGCGGCGTTGAAGCCGCCTTGGCCGCGCCGGCGCCGCGACCGAGCGTCTCCAAGACCTCTGAGACCTTCGCGACCATCAGCCGGAGATCACTGCTCACTGTAACAAATTGGAATCCCTGCCGAATCATCTTTTGCGCATTGGCTGTGGAAGCCGTGTGAATTCCAGCCACAACTTTTTTCTTCTGCGCCCGAGCCACGATGTGCTCAATGGCTTTGACGACGGCTTCTTCAGTCGGGTCGAGCTGCGGTTCGCATCCAAGCGCTAAGGCGAGATCCGAAGGACCGACATAGATTGCGTCTAGTCCTTCGACCGAAAGAATCGCATCAAGATTATCGAGTCCTGCGCGAGTCTCGATCATTGCCATAGTAATGATGGTCCGATTCGCGTTGGCAACGTAATCTGGCCCGGCATAGATGTTCGCCCGAATCGGACCACAGCTTCGTATGCCTGCGGGCGGGTAGCGACAGGCAGCCACAAACTCGCGCGCTTCCGAGGCAGAATTGATCATCGGACAAATCACACCGTAAGCACCAGCATCGAGCATTTTCATGATGATAGCCGGATCCAGCCATGGAACCCGTACGGTCGGTACCGTTGGGGTTGTGGAAATCGCCTGGAGCATCCCTACCGCGCTCTGATAGTCGATCAGGCCATGCTGTAGATCGATCGTCAGCGAGTCCCACCCTTGATGGGCCATCACTTCAGCCGAGAAAGTCGCAGGCAGACTTAGCCAGCCGTTGACTGCGTATGCGTCCTGTTGCCACAAAGTTCTCAATAAATTTTCGCGCATAGCAAAACGTCGCCTTCAAAGAGTTGGTGGCTCGAGTGTGCAGTTCTAAGCTTGTCTCAAATCTGCCTCCCAAAGTCACATTTTCAATACTTTTATCCGCACTGGCTAAGCGACTAACCTCGGATCTCCGGATTTCTGAACCGCACGCTGAAACGGAAAATCTTCTTCTCCTGCGAGTAAATCTCCCCGGTCTTCAGATCGATGCGCAGTGGCACGCCGATCCGGTTGACGTCTACCGTTGCGTGGAAGCCGCGCTCGGAGAAGACGTCGATCAGCATCGCCAAGGCGGTCGGGTCCTCGAAGAGCAGGTCTTCGGAGTTGATGCTGGCAATGCCCGAGACCGCGTGCCTGACCACGATTGGCAGGATCTTGCTTTCAATGAATTCGATCACTCGCCCGAAGGTTTCTGGCTGCTCCACCTCGTAGCCGTCTAACCGGCGGACGAGGTCCTGGCGGGCGTGCCGGATGATTTGGCTGGCCAGCGGCAATCCCCGAAGCCGGTCGAAGGTGCACGGGTCCAACTCCAGCGAGCTCTGGTATTCCAGCTCGTGGACGATGTTGGTCTGCACTTCGGGGATGGGCGCCTGGGCGTTGATGAAGTGGTAGTGGAAGATCTGCTTGAGGGAAACCAGCGCGTCATAGGTTTGCTCCTTGAAGACGCGGTAGCGGTTCCGTGCCAGCCCCTCGCTAAAGTCCGTCGCCCGTTCCTCCCACCGTTCGCCCACGCCGGAGCGGATAACCTCCTCGTTGTGGGCGACGACCTGGCGTCCGCGCTTGAGTTGGCGCGCCACGCTTTCCGCCTCGTCGACAAACAGCACCATGATCTGGAAGATGGGCTGCTTGAAGTGGACCACCTCCGGGGTGCCGGAGGACTCCCGCCGGAGCGCGATCATTTCGTCGAAGAGTAGCTTGAGGCACTCTACCTGCACCTTCGTGCGCGGGAAGCCGTCGAGCAGCGCGCCGTTCTGCTGCTCAGGCTCAAGCAGCTTGCGCAACAGGATGCCGACCACCTCCCGGTCCCCGACCATGCCGCCGCGTGCCTTGACGGCGCGCGCCTCCGGTGTGTCAAGTAGCTGGGAAACCACAATGGGCGGCGCCTCGATGTCGCGCACCGTGCGGATGAAGTCCGTGTTGGTGCCTTTGCCCGCGCCCGGCGCCCCCCCGAGCAGGATCAACTCCTTGGGGAAACGCATCCGGCTTCGGCCGAACTCCCCCTCCAGGTCCCGCCAGACGGCGCCGAAGATGAGTTGCGCATCCTTGACTTCCAGCTCAGGGGAGTTAGTTGCGGCAGGCACAAGGGGGACGGCAGTTCCTTGTCCTTTCCAAACGCTAGCATTGTCACCTTGCATAAGTTACCACAGAGGCGCTCGGAACCACGTCCTCCTGACGCTTTCGCTTTTCGGCGGCAGTATTCCGCGTCGCTCGCTTCTGGGAACTGAAATTAATCCGTCGCTCCACCGCCCTTCGAACCGGCGTCTGTCTGAAGAGTCCTTAGATAGTGCACCAAATTCCAGATGTGCTCGTCCGATTCGACTCTTCCAAACGCGGGCATCCCGCTTAACCGAATTCCATTCTTTACAATCCAGAACAATTCGCGATCGGAGTACTGTTGCACCTCGCGCGACGTGAGATCGGAAGCGCGCGGATACATCCATCGACCGGTGTCAGTTGGTGTGTGCCCGTCGAGGCCATGACATGCGGCGCAATCTGTGCCGTAGACTGTGTCTCCTTCTTTGATGCTTGCCTGGAGATCGGTTGGTGCTGAGGGAATACCGTGGCGGCTGCTCCTAGCGACCAGGAGGTGTTTTATTCTTGTCGCGAGAAAGGTCTCGAGATGGCCGGGCTCATGAAGCGCGTCGAGCTTTATTTGAGCAAATCCCACGATCACCCCGGCGGCACCGGCCGCAAGGACAATCAGAACGATAAGAACCCGCAGCCTCATCCAATTGATCTGGCCTTAGAAACTATCCAGAAACCGAGCGAGAACCGGGTTATAGCCGGGCACGCTCGAACAAACTTAAGATGCCGCTTTGATCTCAGTGACGTGAATCGTGTTGCTGGCTTTGTCCAAGGTTCCCGCAACATCCACCTTCTGCCCGGCGAACGGTCGAGGTTTTGTCTGATTATCCAGCATGTGGTACGTCTTGGTCGCTGCGTCGAATAGAACGAACTTACCACCCGCCTTCACGCAGGCGAGCGTACAGGCCTTAGCATCGTTGGTCCCCTCTTTCTTGAACATCGACTCGTGTCCGCCGCCCTTGGCACATTGACTGTCCATGATTTCACCGCTGAAGGTCGTGTCCTTCGCCGTCGCAAAACCAGGCGCCAGCAGCAGACCAGCAGCGATACTCAGCATTAGCTTCTTCATTTTTTCTCCTTCGGATTGAACCATTTCAGGAAGCTTTCTCACCGCTCGTCGCCCCCAGCGTTTTGCCATGACCCGCCTCGCCGCGCTTGCCGGGAATACCGCCAACCTCGGCAGGAATCGTCTCTTATCGCTTCCGTCGCGAATCTTCCAAGAGATGTCCGGAGGTATTGGTAACCGTCCCATGGGGGCTCTTTGGTTGAGAAAAGACCAACCAAAAGGTCCCTAAATTAAAATACTTTGTCAATGAGCGATGCCAGGGGCCTCCGGTTTTCGCCGGGCGCCGATTACAAAAAGCTGGAAATGGAGCCGGCATTATACGGCGACGTGGCAGTGCGAGTTGCGTCGGCAATGTGAGTCAAGGGGCCGGTACCTGCACAAGCGCGCTGCCGATGCCGATGCCGTGGCGTACCGGTTCGCTGACGGCCGTCACGGTGCCGTCTGCGTGGAATTCGATACCGTTGGCGGCGCCGATCTCGCGGACGTCCTTCCAGCGATGGCCCAGCGCCTCGAGGGCGGCGGCCGGCGGAGTACCGGAAAAAGGAATCGTCGACTCGATCTCCGTAAACTCTGCGTTACGCTGACTCATGCGTGGCGCAGCCGTGCCGTAGCGGCTGAGCGCTTCGTGCCAGCCACGCACGGTGCCAGGCACGCCCACAGAGCGTCCACTCGCGACGGCTTCCTCAAACGAAAGCGGCGAGCCATCGGGCCTGAGAAAGAGCGACGACGTCGCGCCGGCCGGCACGGTCTCACGGAAATCGAGCGCCGCTACACTGTGATCCTCGGCGAGATAGATGAGCATGAAACCGCCGCCGCCAATGCCGCAGCTGAACGGATCGGTCACGCCAAGCGTCGCGGCCGCCGCAATCGAGGCGTCGATCGCATTGCCACCGGCGTTCAGGATTTCCATCGCCGCATGCGTCGCCTCGTCGGAAATCGTGGCCACCGCCCCTCCCTCCCCGGTTGCAAGCGGACTTTTTGCTTCGATGGCCAAAACCAGCGCCAACTCGCAAAACAGCGCAGTGCAAATCAAAAGCCGTCTAATGGTTCTCACTTTAAGGTAACTTCTGCCTTGAACTCTTTTTTCGACCCCAGGCATGCGAAAAATCGTTCACATTTTACTTTCACTCAGCAACCGGGAATGCCGGGAAATGGCTTACAATGGTATTCGGCAAGTGGGAACGAATTTCTGATCCCAAAACCTGGGTTGTTCAGCCCGCCAATATCAATGCTAAGCGGTCCCGATCTATATTGCACCCGGAGTGGATCAAAGCGACACGTTGGCCACGGACGGTGTTCTGTTCCTGGATTAACGCGGCCAGTGGCGCTGCCGCAGCGCCCTCTGCCACGTTGTGCGTTGCGCTGAAGTAGCTCCGCCTCGCTTCCATGATTTTGGTATCCGGCACCGTAACAATGTGATCTACGTTGAGATTAATAATTTCGACGGCCTGCGGATTTGGAACTCGACACGAAATCCCATCGGCCATCGTTTTTACAGTCGGTGTGGAGACGGGCTCACGACGAGGACGACTAATCGCTATATTCAAAATCAAGCTGGTGGCTACCGTCCGCGGGCTGCAGGATGATTCCAAGCGGGTCCGATATGGTGCGTGCGGCGTCTCGCGTCACGACCGTTTTCGCTCCGGCGACCTGAAGCTGCCAGCGGACCGAAGCATCCCCGGCAGCACTGGCGGTCACACGTTGGCCTGTGCGGCGCACGTGTAGCCGCACGGCTTCGACGCGTTGCGGCGTCGATACGGCGCACCTAAGCTCGCCACCGTCGGCGAGTTCGTAGACTCGGAACGTGACGCCGTCGGCATAATCGTAGTCCGGGCGCTCATCCACCGCTCCCAGCGGCAGGACGGTGCCCGGACGTACCATGAGCGGCAGGCTAAAGAAGTCATGCCGTTCGCGATGCCAGCCGGGGCCGTCGTGCGCCTGGCCGGTCAGTAAATTCGTCCAACGGCCGGCAGGCAAATAATAATCAACCGTGCCGTCCTCGGTGAAAACAGGAGCGACGAGAAGCGAGGCTCCGAGCAGGTATTGGCGATCCAGCGTGTCACATGCCGGATCGTTTGGAAATTCGAGCAGCATGGCGCGCATCATAGGCACGCCTTCCCGGTTCGCTTCGAGGGCCGCATCCCACAGATACGGCATGAGGCGGCACTTCAGTTTCGTGAATAGTCGCAGCACGTCACACGCTTCTTCGTCGTAGGCCCAGGGAACGCGATAGCTCGAGCTGCCGTGCAGACGGCTGTGCGAGGAGAGCAGACCGAAGGCAGCCCATCTTTTGTAAATGTACGCGGGCGCGGTGCCCTCGAAGCCGCCAATGTCGTGACTCCAGAAGCCGAACCCGCATAGGCTGAGCGACAGCCCGCCGCGTAGCGACTCGGCCATCGACTCAAAGGTAGACCAGCTGTCGCCTCCCCAGTGCACGGGAAATCGTTGCCCCGAGGCGTAGGAGGAGCGGGCAAAGAGTACGGCCTCGCCGCGACCGCGCTTCGCTTCGATCGCGCGAAAGACGGTCTCGTTATATACAACTGGGTAGAAGTTGTGCATCTTCACCGGATCAGAGCCATCGTGATAAACGATGCCCTCGGTCGGGATCCGTTCGCCAAAGTCGGTCTTGATGGCGTCTACGCCCAGGTCGAGGAGTCGAGCGATATGACCCGCGAACCACTCACGGGCGCCTGGATTGGTGAAATCCACGATGGCCATACCCGGCTGCCAAAGATCGGTTTGCCAAACAGAGCCGTCGATGCGCTTGATTAAAAAGTCATTCGCCACGCCCTCCGCAAAGAGCCGCGAGCGCTGGGCGATGTAGGAGTTAATCCAAATGCAGATCTTCAGACCGCGCGCGTGGAGGCGCTGAAGCATGCCCGCCGGATCAGGAAACACGCACGGATCCCACTCGAAATTTGTCCACTCAAACCCGCGCATCCAGAAACAGTCGAAATGAAATACATGCAGCGGCAAATCGCGCTGTTTCATGCCCTCAATGAAACTGGTAACCGTATTCTCGTCATAGTTCGTCGTAAACGAGGTTGAGAGCCAGAGACCGAACGACCACGCGGGCGGCAGCGCGGGTCGGCCGGTGAGTTCAGTGAGCTTGCGCAGGATGTCCTTCGGCGTGGGCCCATGGATGAGGAAGTATTCGAGACTCTCGCCTTCGAGCGAAAACTGGACGCGGGCCACTTTTTCGGACGCGACTTCGAAGGAGACCGGGCCAGTCTCGTTGACGAGTACACCGTATCCGCGGTTGGTGAGGTAGAAGGGAACATTCTTGTACGCCTGCTCGCTTGCCGTGCCGCCATCCTGGTTGGTGATTTCTACGAACTGGCCGTTCTTCACGAAGGCCGTGAAGCGTTCGCCTAGACCGTAAACGCACTCGCCCACCCCGAGCGAGAGTTGCTCGACGACGTGGGTGCCCAGGCCCGCCGTCTGCATATAGCCGATCCCCCGCCATCCGCTCTTGGTAAGCACCCGGCCACCTACCTCGAACGTGATCTCCCAGCTGTTTTTTTTGACCCGGGCAGTGAGTTCGCCGGCCGTGAGTGTGGCAGACTCGGCGCAGTCGGCAATGTCCGCAGCCATGTCGGCTGCGGCCATGATCGGGATCTCCGGCCCGCGCGCGAGGCCACCCGTGAAATGCGTAATCCGCACGCGCACGATGCTGGGCAGCGGCGCGCTAAGCGTAACGGTCAGGAGTGGGCCCTGAAGGGTGTCGCCTCGTTCCTTGATCGGACGCACCGGGGCGTGAACAACAAGCTTGCCGCCTTCCGAGACGATCGAATAGGCCTCGGCGGCGTAGTGGGCAATCACACCAGGTTTGAGTAGCCATTGGCCATCGGTAAATTTCATAATGCGTGTTCGAGGTCAGAGCCGGATATACCCTTTCTCGCGGGAAAAGACTGGCATCTGGACGAGCGGGGCGGACTCATTGACGACTTGGCCGCCAATTGAAGAGCTCTCCACGCCCATACCTTAAGACACCGGGCTCAGGTGGGCAGTTATACATCACGGACGTATCGCCCCTCAAACAAATTAGGTGCGACGAAACCATCCGGCTCGAGCAGATGGCCATCCTCGACGATCCAGGCTTGGCTTTCTGTGGGAAAGGCGTAAACCAACAAAGGCGACATGAGCGGCCCGCATCAGAAAGAGGGATTGCCGAAAACGCCGCCAAAGCATTTGGCCGTGTGCGAGCTCATTTTCGCCGGGACCGTGCCGGTCTACAGGGGCATCCACAGTCGATTAGATTGGTTCACGACGTTTGAAAACATTCTCGAAAACAGCGTCGGAGACTTTGAAATGCCGTCCCGAATGCTATATTACGGTCCTGGCATGGCGCACCAATGGCTTCGGAACGCCGGTCAACGCACCCAGCATCTCCAGCAACGAGACGCGTTTCATCAGTTCCTCGGGGCGAGCCTGGCAGATATACTGAGCACTGGGCAACAGTCTAACGCATTATGTCTCGTCGCTCTCGGTGTCGGCGATTTTAAAAAGGTCAGGTGCTTATTAGACGGCATTTTTTATTCACGGCCACATCAAACAATTCAGTTTATACCTTATGACATCAGCTTTGACATGATGTCGGATTCCTTAGCAGAAGTTCAGCGAGCCGGTTTAGCCGACGCGATTACCCGGGCCAATGGGCAAATACTGGGTATTAACGATGAGTTTTCACGACTCCCAGATTACCGGCACCTGATGACTCTCGCGCACACACGATTCTTCTGCCTTCTCGGGAACACGTTGGGGAATGAGCACGAGGAGCGTACATTGCTCGAACCAATTTACAGTTGCATGAGCGGTGAAGACCGTTTGCTCGTCGAGGTCCAATTAGTCGAAGAGAATCCACCGCCGACAGAATCCGTCCAAGCGGCTATTCAGAATGACAAAGAATTCCTTGCCGGCCCATTCGTTGTTTGCGGCGTACCAACGAACGATATCGATCTGGAATTAACCAAGCAAGAGGCGTTTCTGAGCGACGGAAGTCACTACGCCAACTTGTACAAAGTTACTTGCCGATTCAAGAGCGGCACGACGCTGGTGCATCCGATTCTTACAAAAGCCTATGAAATGCCGAAGGGGCGAAATGTTCAGACGCTTCTTGTCAAGAAATACAAAGCGGATGCTCTTTGCAGTCTTTTCTCTCAACTTGGCTTTCGTTTAGTGTGCAAGCCTGTAACCATTGAGACCGAGAATCGATTATTCGGTTACTTTTGCCTCGCCAGGGAGTCCGGTACTGAAAGGCCCTAAATAGTTCAATAACTCTGGCCATAGCTGGTCGCCACTACCGTGTCCCAAAGCTAAGAACAAAAATGGGTTTTCAGTAGAATCTGTTATCTTAAGCAACGCAGATATCTGCTCATCATCAAATGCGGCCGTTAGCCATGACTGCAGTCCAAGCGCCGCCGCCGTCAGATGAAAGGTTTGTGAAAGGTGCCCGATGTCGAGCAGCGGTACACGGTAAGCGCGCGAACCCGGATATTTCTTCCAGACTCGACTCAAAACGCTGGTAACAAAGATACCCGCTCCCGCGCCGGATACAAAAGGTTGGCCGCCAAGATACCCGGGCAGAGATGTTGATACGTCAATGCTGGACATTAAGGTCAGGTCATTCACGTCACCATTATAGAAATAGACACCCGCCTCCAATCCCTCTACGTTCATCGCGATCAGGTATGCCTGACTTGAGTGAATTCCCCCGCCGCTGGGCGAGGTTCGCCGAATTCCGAGCTCTCGTAATCCGTTCTCGGTGAGGTGCGTCCATGGACCATGCACTTCGCCAAAGGTAGCGTACAATATTGTACTGATTTCAGCCAAAGATACAGGTCTGCCGTCAAATGTCCGGCATGACCTGCGCGCTTTGAGGCACTCCCAGAGACTTAAGGCACGTAAACGTTCCAAGTCTGGACTTGGTAAAGCGATCCGAGGACCTTCTCTCCGTACCCGGGGATCGTACTCTGCATCACTGAATTGGTCCTCGCAGGATTGGACGTAGGCCGCAGTGAATTCTTTCGGAGTGCTCTCAGACAATGAAAAGTGCGGATGACGCGTCGCGAAATGGAAGATTTCTGCCGGCTTCCCAAAGCCCCACTCTGACCGAGGAAAGGGCTTTTCAGCAATGATATGGTTCGCCTTCAGCTCTTCGTCCAGCTCAGCATCAGGAGCCACAGCAGGATTCGTAGCGATTTGTGCTATTCGCCCAAGATAACGCTCTTCTACTTCGAATTGTACTCCGTTCGCGTAATCCCAAAGATAAATCGCGTTGTTTTCGGTGAAGAGAAAGAGGCTGGGATTAACGTAAAGCCGGGTAGAAATAGTCGGACAATCGGTGATCATAATCACGAACCGGGTTTGCTGCGGGAAATCCTCAAAGCCTCGCTCCCTCTCGGCTCCGAAACGAGGCTTGGCCAAAACACCTCTTATTGCTTACCGGTGCGGTTGACGCGAGCGACAGGGAAAGCAACAGGGCTTCGCTGGCGCGAGCCGCGCCGGAAAGGAAAGTCCCAGTCTGGCCTCGATCCAAATTAAGTTTCTTCATATGTTTTCTTTCTCTTTGTTTAGTGTGCAGTTTTTTGGTTTTTGCAAGCGGCAGTTTCGGATTCGCCGATAAAAGGAGTTCCTGGCCCTGGTCTCGACGCTGTTTCGCTGTCGGCAGACCTATTAGCAAGAAAGATGCCGACCTTTCGATGAATAGCGTAAGTGTCTTGTTCCTAGCGTGTTCTGACGTTCCGGTGGCAGGTTTGGGTGCGCGCATCGATTGATCACTGATCGGCGAACCGGTTACTCGCTGACCGGTCAGGCAGGATAGCGCCGGGCAGAAACCTGAGTTATAATCCGTTTGTCCCCGCCTTTATGAACCCGCGCGTGCGTCTGTCGCTCTGCTCCTCGCTGACTTTTTTGATTGTTACCCGCCTCGGCCACGGTACCACTTTCAGCGTCGTGCTGCCGGACGCCGGGTTGACCAAGACCAATGACCAAGACGGACTAATCGAGCCTCCGCCCTTATCTTCTCATCCATGAAAATGGGTTCCCGGCTATTACTCGTCGAAGATGACGACGTGGCGGCAACGTCGCTACGTCGGGTCCTTTGCGAAGAAGGCTACGCCGTCACGGTCGCCTCGCGCGGCGATGTCGGCCTGAGTTTGGCCGCCGAGGGGAATTTCGACGTTGTTCTCACCGATTTACGTATGCCCGGCCTGGACGGCTTTGAGCTTGTCACGCGCCTTAGCCGCTCTTATCCGCAGTTACCTGTCCTCTTGATGACCGCCCACGGGACCGCCGAAGTTGCTATCGAGGCCACTAGACGCGGCGCTTTCGACTACCTGCTCAAGCCGTTTGGGATGCAGGAGTTGTTGGAAGTCCTCGAGAAAGCTGTGCGGAGTCGGCGGCTTATGGCAGATCCGGTAGTGCTCGGCAGCGAGCCGGCCTCAACCAAGGAGGCCATCATTGGGTCAAGCCGCTCGATGCAGGTAATCTTCAAAGAGATCGGCCGTATTGCTGCGCGCCCTGTTCCGGTGCTGATTCGAGGCGAGACCGGCACGGGCAAGGAACTGATCG
>CAZMNG010000015.1:14239-16022 GCA_964567505.1 uncultured Chthoniobacterales bacterium | reverse complement strand
TGGCCAAAATTCGCCTGGTTCACGAAAGGCCGACTTGAATTGGCGATTTTTCTTCGAGAAAATCACCGCTCCCCCATATAGTGGCGGTGCAACTGCATGATCCAGCGTGATTACCTGATCGTCGGCGGCGGCGTTGCCGGGGCCAGCGTCTGTGACGCGTTGCGTCAATATGACATCAAAGGCTCTGTGACGCTCGTCAGTAACGAACCTTACCTTCCGTATCAACGGCCGCCGCTCTCGAAATTTTTTTTGAAGGACGCCTCTTACACTTTCGACAAACTCGTCGAAAAACCGGACGACTGGTACAAAAAGAAAAGTATCGAAGTCCGACTGGGAACATTCGTTCGCGAGTTCAATATTGAGCGTCGCCTCGCGGTCCTCGAGAACGGGCAAACGATCGAATTTCGCAAGGCGTGCCTGGCGACCGGGAGCCGGGCCAGGCGCCCGCAGGTGGCGGGCGCAAACCTCGGTAACGTGGTCTACCTCAGAGGCATTCGAGATGCGCTCGCAATCCGCGAGATCCTCTTAAGCGAGAAGCACATCGTTGTTGTCGGGTCGGGATTTGTCGGCGCCGAGGTTACCTCGTTTTTGATGAACTCCGGTGCAAAGCTGAGCCTGCTGAGCCGGGACAAGGTGATCTGGCAGGAACTCCTGGATCCGGAGACCGCGCAGTGGCTGACCGATTCTTTTATCGAATCAGGAATCCAGTTACTCCTTAGTGAAAACCTGAATGGCTTTGAAGGCAAAACGGTCATCAAGAATATTCAGACAAAAAGTGGGATGCGATTTCCGGCTGGGCTGGCGGTCGTTGCGATTGGAACAGAGCCGAACTTGCAACTGGTGGCAAACACCCCGTTGAGCAGTCCCAGTGGGTGTCCCGTGAACGAATTTCTGGAGACAGACGAAAAGGGGATTTACGCGGTCGGCGATATTGCGCTTTATCCCGATCGCATTTACGGCGGAACCAAGCGAATCACGAATGTTGACATGGCTCGACTCCAGGGGTTGACGGCCGGGGCGAATTTGACCGGGCGCAAGCGCCAGAAGTTTGAAGGGGTCCCGACCTGCTCGAGCACCGTACTGGGAATGCGGTTTGATTTCGTAGGCGACTTCAGCACGCCGCACTTTCTCGCCGAGATCGATGGTCAACATCACAAGCGGTACTTTATCGCCCGTTATCGACGAGGCGATACGCTGGTTGCGGCGGTTCTCTGCAATCGCACACCCGCGGAAGTCTTCGCGGTGCAGGAAGAGGTCAAAGCAAGTGTGCTGGCTCGGATAAAGAAATAGGTTTAGAAGACCGTTGGAATTCCTTCCTCCATCACGACTACCTGGTCTTCGATGTCGCGGTGTTTGATCGCCGCCTGCAGTCGTCGCAGCGGTTCGTCGGGCGGCTCGAAGCTCATACGAAACGACCCGTAATGCATCGGCACCATGAAACGGGCATGCAATTCCGTGAATGCCCGGATGGCCTGCTCGGGGTTCATGTGGACCTCCCGCCGTGACGGCGGGTCGTAGGCGCCGATTGGCAGCAGAGCGATCTCCGTTGGTAATCGGGCTCCGATCTCTGCAAATCCTGGAAAATAGGCGCTGTCTCCGCAGTGAAAAATTGTCCGGTTGCCAAGCCGCAGATGATAGCCGCCGAAGCCACGGTGATTGTCATGGAGGACGCGGGCTCCCCAGTGACGACAAGGCGTCAGCGTGATACCGATTTCGCCGATTTTCACCGTTTCCCACGGGTTCAATTCGTGAACCTCCTTGAACCCAAGGTTCGCTACAAGAT
>CAZMNG010000015.1:0-14229 GCA_964567505.1 uncultured Chthoniobacterales bacterium | reverse complement strand
TTGGGGACAACAATTGGTTGAAACGCAGCGATCCGGCGCAGGGTTCGCCGGTCGAGATGATCGAAATGAGCGTGTGTCACGAGCACAAGGTCGATCGAGGGCAGATGACGGAGCGGAAATCCGGGCCGTCGAATCCGCTTAAGGATTTTCAGCCAGAGCGCCCAATTTGGATCCACCAGAATGTTGAGTCCACGCCAGCCGATGAGAAACGAGGCGTGTCCGATCCAGGTTAAACAGATTTCATCAGGCCCGATTTGAGGAAACTCCGGTCGATGCGCTTTGCCTTTTCGGCGCGTAAACAAAGAAGGCAGGTAAACCTGGGTAATGAAATTTCGTCGAAGCCACCCCTTACCAGGTTTCAGACTGACACGATGCCCATAATTCGCGAAGAGATTCGACACGACAAGGGAGTCATTATTGATTGAATTGTGTGCCAATGGCAATTCCCAGAACAGAATTTTCGGAGAAATCGCGCCTGAGAGAAGTGATGCTGGAACGTCTAAGGAAACTTGCGCCAGCCGATCGACAGACGCGATCGCTACGGATTTGCAAAGACCTTTTTCCGTTGATGACAGGGAAGAAGCATGTGGCGCTGTTCTCGCCGACAGAGATCGAACCCGACATCAACCTGCTATGGGGCCTTAGCATCCTTGGAGTGCACCGTATCAGCTATCCGCGGTGCGAGGGTGATAATCTTGTATTCCGGCCGGTGTCCGGCCTGGCCGAGCTGATTCCAGGGCGATTCGGAATCAACGAACCGGGCCCAGGGCCGGGAATCGAGCAATTTGACCTGGTTGTGGTCCCTGGGCTCGCGTTTGCCGAAGATGGTAACCGGCTCGGGAGAGGTCGTGGATTTTACGACCGGTTTCTTGCAACCATTCCAACGACGACCATGACGGTAGGCGTCTGTTTTGAGTTCCAGCGAATCGGCAAGATCCGGCACGAACCGCACGACCGGAAGGTGGAGAAAATCGTTTCTGGATAATTCGCCCAAACCGCACACCAAGCGCTTGCGAGATTTTCGGGTTAGAGCGGCACTGGCAGATCCATTTTAAATCGCGGGATCCGCACAACGAACGGCTTTCCGTCGTCCGTAAGTCCGATAAATGCCCCTTCCGCTACACTGTTCGACCCGATCACGTGATAGCTATTGTACGAAAATCGCTCACCCGGTCGCAAGTGCGGGTACTCGCCGACGACTCCGTCACCTTCGACGACGATCTTTTCGCCGGCCTGATCGCTGATGACCCATTTTCGGCCTCGAATCGTAACCGTCTCGGATGATTGATTGTGGATCGTGATAAAGTAAACAAATGGATACGGCCTTTCAGGTGGCGCTTCGAGTGCCGGCATGAAGACAATCTTGTCAATTGTCACTCGAAGATCGGCCAATTCCCGAAACGCTGCACTCACTGGTCTAATATATATGGGCCGACTCACATGAAAAGCCTCTCACGATGGAAACAGCCGTAGCAGTTACGATTGGTGGCTCGGACAACTCGGCTGGTGCCGGGATTCAGGCGGACCTGAAAGCCTTTACTCATTTCAAAGTCTACGGTCAAACCGTTGTGACCTGCATCGTGGCCGAGGTCCCGGGAGTGGTGCGCTCGATCCAGCCGGTCGAGGCCCGCGTGATTCGAGATCAGCTTGAGCTCAGCCTGATGCATCTACCAGTTGCAGCGATCAAGACAGGGATGATTTTCAATCGCGAGAACATTGATCTGGTCTGCGACACCTACGAAATGATTCTGCAGCCTGAACGGCCATTTCTGGTTGTTGACCCGGTCATGATTGCCACGTCCGGTTATCCACTCGTCCAGCCGGACGCAATCGGCCGCTACAAATCTCGATTATTTCCAATCGCCGGTGTCATCACGCCGAATCTGGATGAAACCTCTGCAATCCTTGGTGAACAAGTGAATTCTCTGGACGCAATGCGGGAAGCGGCTCGCAGACTTTACGACGAGTACGGCGTCCCGTTTCTGCTGAAGGGCGGCCATTTGAAAACAGATTCCGCGGTTGATTACTTGATCGACTCCGAGGGTCTGCACGAATTTTCCGAACCCTATTGTCACAGCATTTCGACGCATGGAACCGGGTGCACATACTCGGCGGCGATCACGGCGAACATCGCCCTCGGTTTGCCGTTGAGAGCGGCTGTGGGCGTGGCGAAAAAATACGTGACGCGCGCGATCATGGATTCATTCCGCTGGGCTACCCGCGGCTCCGAGGTATTCGCATTACGACACTTTTGGTGACTGCGGGCATCGACGGCACCGGCGCACTGCGTGGGCGAACATGGGAGGCAGCGCTCGGACAATCCGCATCCTTGAAGGTTAAGTCGCGATGTGTCACGCTGGCGCCTGATCTCAGATATTTCTATCCTCGAACATGCATCGAATTACACCCCTCCTGCTAGCGCTGTTACTTCTTGTCGCCTGCGGATCACGACATCGACATCATGAGGAACCGGCATACACGGGACCGCGTGAGGTAACTATCGAATGGCTCGGGCACGGCTGTTTTAGGGTCTCCTCGTCAATCGGCCTGACTATTCTGACGGATCCATTCGATCCTCAAACGCTTAGTTACCCGGTAAAACCCGGCTCCGTTCCTGCCGATGTCGTTCTCGTCACCCATGAAGATGACACCGCAAATTATACCGACCTCGCAAGCGGCTCGCCGATCATATTCCGAAGTTCGATGGCAAGCGGTGTGAATCGCGCAAGCGGCATTCTGGTTCGCGGCATCCAGACAAGTTCTGAAAGCCTCTCTGCTAGCGCCAAGCTGAATGTCGCCTACACATGGGCGATGGATGGGATCCGATTCTGTGATCTCGGCGCCATCGAAGACACAGTCACGCCGTCTGAAGCCCTGAACATCGGGCGTGTCGATGTCCTCTTTCTGCCGATTGGCGGTCCTCAGGACTTTACGGAAGAGAAGCGCCGGGCAACGATCGACCGGTTGCGTCCAAGGATCATCGTTCCGATGATGTACTCGACTGCTTATTCCTCGAAAGTGCCGCTCGGCGGTCTGGGTCCATGGCTCTCACATCAGCCAAACGTTGTTCGCATCAGGGGAAACCGGTTCACTCTCACCGCTTCGCAAGTGCCGCAGATAACCACTGTCTACGTTCCCTCCGTGCCTTGAAACGCAGGCCATGAAAGTTTTAGTGATCGGCAGTGGGGGCCGTGAACATGCGCTGGCGTGGAAACTGAGACAGTCTCGGCGCGTGAAGGAGGTATTCGTCGCGCCGGGAAATGCAGGGACCGCACAGATCGGTCGAAATCTCGATATCAAAGCTTCGGAGCTCGGTCGACTCCTGGATTTCGCGAGGAGGGAACTGATTGATCTGACGCTTGTCGGACCGGATGATGCTCTTGCGGCCGGGATCGTCGACCTCTTTGAGAAGGCAGGGTTGTCGATAGTCGGTCCGAGTAAAGAAGCGGCGCAATTGGAGTCGTCCAAGAGTTTCGCAAAGCGGTTCATGGTCCGGCATCAGATTCCGACTGCGCGTTTTTGCGAGTTCGACTCCCCGGATAGCGCAATTGCAGCGCTGGGCGAATTTGGATTTCCTCTTGCGGTGAAAGCCGATGGACTTGCGCTGGGGAAGGGAGTCGTCATCGCGCAGGATCGCCACGCTGCCGAGGCGGCTGTCGACGAAATGATGGTGCAACGGCGATTCGGAGATGCGGGACGAAAGATCGTTTTCGAGGAGTTCCTTTCTGGCGCCGAGTGCTCCGTGCACGCATTAGTCGATGGTCGTTCGTACCTCCTGTTTCCGACAGCGCAGGATCATAAGCAGCTCTACGACGGAAATCGCGGGCCGAACACCGGCGGTATGGGGACATTCAGCCCGTCGCATCGGCTGGATGAAGCGCAGTTGGAGGAGGTCAGGAAATCGATACTGGATCCGTTTCTGCAAGGGATTCAGAAAGATGGCTTACAATTTCGCGGTCTGCTCTTTCCAGGGCTGATGTTGACCAAGGACGGCCCGCGCGTCCTGGAATTTAATTGCCGGTTTGGTGATCCGGAGACGCAGGTCCTGATGCCCCGATTGCAGAGCGACATCGTCGATCTTCTCGAAGCGACGATCACAGGAAATCTTCAAAGTACAGTGGCTAGATGGGATGATCGTTCAGCTCTTTGCGTCGTGATGGCTTCAGGCGGGTACCCAGGGAGCTACAAAACCGGCAAAACGGTCGTCGGACTGGACCAGGTTGAGCAGATGCAGGATGTCACAGTTTTTCATGCCGGCACGCAGCTTATCGATCAGCGCGTCGTCACTTCCGGAGGCCGTGTCCTTGGGGTCACCGCGCTTCGCGACACACTTTTAGCTGCAAAACGGCACGCGTACGACGCGGTGGCTAAGATCGAATTCGACGGGAGCTATTTTCGCCGTGACATTGGGTTGCTCTAGAAACAACCGATCGGACGGATGTACAAACATATTTTCATTTGGGCTCTGGTTCTTGGCTGCGCTCAATCCGCGAGTGCCCAACCGACCCCGGCAACCTCGCCGTCTGCGAGCCCGAGCCCTACTGCTTCCGCGACTGCGCCCGCGACGCCGGCGCCGTCTCCCAGCAGACCCACAGCTGCAAACAACCAGCCGAACTCTGTTGGCGACCTGCTTGATCGGCTGGACCAAGGCGGTCTGCAACAGATCATCGATAAACTTCGTTCCGATTACGTCGATTCAAATGCGTTGAGCACGCAGGAAATAAACCAGGCTGCAGTCGAAGGGCTCCTTGCCCGCCTCGGCCCCGGTGCCATCCTGCAGACAAAAGCTCAGTTCGAACAACCGGCACCGGTCCGTCCATTCAAGTCGGATCTGATCGAATCGCAGTTCGGTTATCTCCGGGTTGGCAGTCTTACTGAGAGCGGTCTTTCACAGTTGGACGCGACTCTGAGCAGCTTCCGTGACCATGGCGTGGTGGGCTTGATTCTCGATCTCCGAACGATGCCGTCTGGGAGCGATTGTGAACTCGCCGGGCGTATTCTGAGCCGGTTCGTACCGAAAGACAAAGTGTTATTTGATCTCGTCGAACCCAAAAGTGGCGCGAGCCAGCCGTTTATCTCTTCCTCAGATCCGTTATTCAGCGGACCGATTGCAGTGTTGGTCAGTCAGGACAACGCGGGGACTGCCGAGATCGTTGCCGCCGTGTTGCGCAATCAAGCGCATGCTCTGTTGATCGGTCAGCAGACGACCGGGCACGCTGTTGAGTTCGCGCACTACGATATCGGTGACAAACTCGTTTTGACCGTAGCCGTTAAAGAAGTCGTGGTCCCCGGGGCGCCGCCAATCTTTCCGCACGGGCTGACGCCGGACATCCCGGTAACATTTCCGAAGCAGCCGCAAGACGCAGTTTTAATGCTTTCGGATCAGAGCGGTGTTTCGAATTACATTTTTGATGAAGAACGCCCTCATACGAACGAGGCTGCCCTGGTCGCAGGCAAAAATCCGGACCTGGACGCTTACGAAGCGGATCATCCGAATGGGAAACCGAAGGTCCAGCGCCTGAAGGACCTCACTCTGCAGCGAGCAATCGATTTTCTGACTGCGGTCACCGTTCTTGGGTTGAAGTAGTTTGATTTTGTAGCCCTCGAAAGAACTTTCTGTAAGCAACCGGTTCGAGAAATGGGAACAGAGCGATCCCCGTGGCCCAGATCATCATCCGTCTGACTTCAGAGCGGGAAACTTTAATCCTCGGCGCGATGATCCCGGCATCGCCCAATAACTGCAGTGTTCGCACCCCGATCAGAACGGGCATGGCACACGCAAACCGAACCCGGAACGGTCGCACCGCGCAGAGATAGTTCCAGGCCTCTTCCAGGTACCCGAGAGCACTGCGATGCCATTGTTCCCAGTCCGTGCGTGCGAGACAGGGGTCGGTCGCGACCGCCGTCGGGTCAGCAACCGGCAGGTAAGAGCGACCGGCCTGAAGATCGTCACGGAAATCGCGCAGAATGTTGATGAGCTGGAGACCCTGGCCAAATTCCTTGCCGGTGCGCAGCATCTCGGATTCGGGCAAACGCGCATAGCGCGGCCACGCCAGGAAACAGAGCTTTGTCCAGAATTCTCCAACGCACCCGGCGACAAGGTAGGTATACTCTTCCAGCGCAGCACCGTCCGGGAGCGCTTTGGCGCCGGGTTCGAGTTCGAACCTCTCGATGTCGAGCGTCTGTCCCCGGATGATTTTTTTCAGTACTTCATCTATTAAAACTTGATGTGCCTGTGGAATTCTTGCGAGGCCCTCGAAGACGCGGTCAATATTGGCCAGGAGCACTTTTTCGGGGCCGTCGGACTGCTTCGTCAGACACGCCGCGAGATCGATTTGATGTTCCGTTGCAGGGTTTGCACGAGATTCAGTAAAGCGTTGCAGGATGTCGATTCGTTCCGTTGCAGCCAACTGATTCGTGTCGGCGATTGTGTCCGATGCGCGCGCCAGCAGGTAAGCCAGCGCAATCGTCATTCGAATTTGCGCCGGAAGAAACCGTATGCTGAGATAAAACGACCGGGATACCTCTTTCAGGATGGCGAGTAACTCCAGCTCACCGGACATTGACGACCTCGATCTTGCTCATGTCGGCGTTTCCCAGTCCGTAGGTGAATGCGGTCTGGACATACTTCGCCGTTTTTGAGGCTGGCTCTATTTGAGCGGCCGTCCTCCACTCGTCAATTCGCCGTAGCGCGATTGCATCGAGTGCAACCGGATCTTTGCTCGCGTACAAGGTCCCGAACTGAACCGAATAATTCGCATCCCCCATCGGTCCGCCCGCGTAAAGTGCGACAAGACCGTCCATCAGTTGAAACACCACTTTGTCACCAATCCGCGGATCCGAGTACGCCTCAGGGATCGAGGGATCTCCGTTCACCGGGTCTTGAACCAGTCTACGCCAGTTATCCATGTTTTGAATCGTCATATTGAACAATGCTCCCGAAAGCCCGCAGTAGATATTGTCGGCGAGCACCGGGACGTTGATCACTTTGGTGACAACGTGTGTGAGGACGTTGCTCAAGTGACTCTCGTCGCTCAGGTTATCCAGAACTCGAGGCCGCTTTCTGCCCGGTTCCGGTGGAGAATCTTTGAGCTCGCCGTGGAGAATGTCCGGGCCTTTGGCCACAAAGAGCAGGTCGCCGTAGATCAATTTTCCGCTGATCGGGGAAGTGATGACAGCTTTCGCATCGTAGTTATTCTCGGTCCACATCAGGCGATAGCCGGCGTTCCTGACGCGAAATCCGGCGGCCTTTAGCAGCTCAGCCTCGCGGTCCCAGACCACAATGTTTTGCGGAGCAACACCGGCCGCTGCAAGTCCATCGACGATCGCGTTCACGACGGCAGGGTGCGTGCCGAAAAGAGGGGCACCATTGGCGTTAACCTTGATGCCAACAACATCGGAAGGCTTAATGAGCGACCCCCAGGCCGCTGCAACCGTTGATTCGTTGGTTGCAGCCATCACAAGTTCATCGACCATGCGGTGTACGACGGAAGGGTTGGGCTCAAAGTCGGCGATAGCGTCTGAACTCGAAATGCGATACACGTATGACCGAGGTGCGACCGGCGACGGTTGGGTATCGGTGGAAGGTTCGGACGTCTCGGTCTGCTGAGCCCGGCACCAGTTCGCGCTGGAAACCACCGCGCAAATTATTAACGTCACGACAACTCGAAACACGAGGCTGGATTATAATCACGTTTATGCAAATCGGAAACGGAATTGAGGAAATTAGCGAGCTGCATCACCTCTATGTCCACATTCCGTTTTGTCCAAAGGTTTGCCCATACTGCAGCTTCTATAAAGAGGCTTCGGACCGGAATAAGACGCAGGCGTTTCTTGACGCTCTCCTGATCGACCTCGACCGGGGTCTGAGCAAAATCCATCGGCCTCGGATTCAAACGATCTTTTTTGGCGGGGGCACCCCTTCGGCGCTGACGGTTAAGCAATTGGAATTTCTGTTAACCGGGCTTCACCGGCAACTCGACCTGACCGGTACGACCGAGTGGACCCTGGAGATGAACCCTGCCACGGTGTCGCTCGAGAAGGCTAGGATGCTGCGGGATTACGGCGTAAATCGTGTCAGTATGGGCGTGCAGTCCTGGGACCCCGCAATGCTCGACCGGCTCGGACGCGTTCATTCGGCGCAACAAGCCGAGCGTTCTTTCCAGACCCTTCGCGAAGCGGGATTCACGAATCTGAATCTGGACCTGATTTTTGGGATACCAGGACAGACGTTGGCGTGTTGGGAAGAGAGCGTGGTGAAAACGGTGAGCCTTGATCCTGAGCATATTTCTGCCTATTGCCTGACCTACGAGGAAGACACGGAATTCTTTCGGAGACATCAGCGAGGAGAGTTTAGGCAGGACACGGAGCAGGATGCCAAATTCTTCGAACTGGCTATGAGTGCTCTTTCGAATGCAAGGTACGACCAATACGAAATATCCAACTACTGCAAGCCGGGATGCGAGTGCCAGCACAACCTCGCATATTGGCGCGGATTGGATTACCTCGGCCTCGGCCCGAGCGCATTCTCGACGATTGGTACGAATCGTTGGCAGAACACGCCCGACACCGGCCGCTACATTCAGCAGGTCCAAGCCGGGCTCGAGCCGGTCGGCTTCAAAGAAGAGATCACCTCTCAAATCCGAACAGCGGAAGCGATCGCGTTCGGCCTGCGCACATCGCTCGGTGTCCCGGAGTCGACGATGGACCGGTGGTCAGGCGAATTGGATGCACTTCGATCTGCAGGGTACCTTGAGACCGAGAACGCGCGAGTCCGCTTGACGGCGAAAGGCCGAATGGTTGCAGACTCCATCGCAGAGCTGTTCGTATGATGTCGTACGACGTCGTAATCGTCGGTGCCGGACCGGCCGGCGCCGCTGCGGCGATCCTGACTGCGCGGGCGGGCCTGTCGACACTTGTCCTTGAGCGGGTCCGGTTCCCGCGGGAGAAAGTCTGCGGCGATTGTTTGAATCCGGGCGCCTGGAAGGTTCTGGACAGGCTCGGTGTATCCGAACTTGTTGATCGACTTCCTTCCGCGAGATTGCGCTGGGTAAATTTTCTCGATATGAGCGGCCGGTCGATTCGATTCGCGCTTCCTAATGAGGCCAGGGGAGAGCGGGGGATTCGTAGAAAGCTTCTCGATAGCGTCTTGATCAATCATGCGATCTGCACCGGCGCAGAAGTCCGGTTCGGGAATCCTGTCGTAAAGCTGGAACAGGGATGGAAGATCACAACCGATCAGGAAACAGTGCGGGCCCGGTTTCTGGTTGCGGCAGATGGTCGGAACTCAACGGTCGCGCGGTTATTAACGGATTTTCCGCGGACAGCAACGGATCGGGTCGCGTTACAGACCCATTTTTCGATTGAATCCGAGCCGCACGTCAGCTTGCAGCTGTGCCGTTACGGTTATCTCGGTTTTGCAACCATCGGCCAGGGAATGGCTAACCTTTGCCTGGTCAGTCGCCCACAGGATATCGAACGCTTTCGGCTCGAAGCGGGGGAGAGATTTGGCCTCGGCTCCGATTATCGCTGGCAATCGATCACCCCGTTGACTCGGTCGGCCATTCAATCACGACGGCCGAACTTATTGTACGTCGGTGACGCCGGCCGCGTGGTGGAACCGTTGACTGGAGAAGGAATTCTCTATGCGCTGCAAAGTGGTACGTTGGCAGCAGACGCCATTTGCGCCGCTGCGGCTGGGTCGTCGGACCCTGTCCTGCAATACGCTCAACACCTGCAAAAGGTGTACCGGCGCCGTCTTTGGGTTAACCAGATTGCGAGGCTTGCGGTGCTGCATCCCAGGATCGCCAACCAATTTCTGAACATTTTGAGAATCAATCCCGGTCCGCTGAAATACCTCACCACCAAGGTCATGACGGTCCCGATTAAAAGCTAGCGACTTCCAAATCGCTGGGCTAACCAGGTGCGGACTCGTTGTTGTCCGCCGAGCCAGGCCAGGAACAGGCCGGCTAAAAATAGTTCAAACGGTAGCAATGATCCGTACGGGACGCGCGAAGTCGGGTTCGAAAGATTGGTCCAGACCAGAGGCATCATTTGGAGAACAAGAAACAAACACAAAAACCGGTACTCCGTTGTCGCGGTTTGGAACGCTATCCAGACACCGCCGATGCTGAACAGAAAAAGCAAAGGCACCCGTTCCATCCAGATCGGGATGCGGAAGTAGACTTCGCGCAAGCCGTGGATCAGCCGTGAAACAACACTCCCGATGTGATGATGTGCGAAATAATCGTGCCATGCATATGTTGGATAGCTCTGTCCGACGTGTCCTGCCTTGTACGTGTCGACCCACATAAAGTTTTCGATGTATCCGTGGTGGAACGGGGCGCCGAAATAGATGAGGCGGGGAATCCAGCTGGGGGCTGAAACGCTCAGAAATATCGCGCATGCCAGTAAATAGGTTCCTGCAAATTTAAGAATGAAACCAAAAAAAGGGACCCGACCTCGGGCTGCGGCCAAATACGTAACGAGATCCCACAATGCCATCGTGCCGATAGCTGCTGCGGCCATAAAGAGACCATTTGGACGGGTCAGATAATCAAGGCCGACGAACACGGCACAACCAAACAGCCATCCTCGGTGTTGCCGCTGGAGATACCGGAGGAAGGTAAAGATTGCGTAAATCGTCATCAAAAGATGGAGCGGTTCGGTCAAAAGTCGCGCGGTGATTTGGCGATCGATGAATGGATTCGCAGCCAGGGCCAGCGCGCAAATGATCGCAACGAAACGCTGCCGAAAGAGGGCGATTGTGAAGAGGTAAACTGAAAGGATCGCGACCGAGTCGACAACGATATTAACGCTGCCAAGGTAGAACCGGTTTCCGTTCCCAAGTTTCATAGCCACCGCCAGTAGCGCCGGATAGAGAGGTTGCCGATGGGGGCGCTCCTTCACGTAATCCATCGAAAAATTGCCCGAAGAAAAGTCACTTGCGATGTCGACGTAGTGGACCGAATCGCTCGACACCAGCCGGTCGCTCGTCTTCGGATGCCGGACATTTTTTGCCAGAACAAAAAGGCAGATCACTAGATGAACAACGAGGATAAACACGATTGTTCGGTGGCGTTCAATGGTGAATATCTCTCTGGACCCCGGTACTTCGTCCACTCTCATTTGACTAGCTATTACTTGGGGTTCCTCGAATCGTCCAATGCAGATACGGGCCAGAAATCCTCTTGAATAATTCTGCGCGCGGCACAATGGTGTCGCCCGATCTAAATGTTGAATGTTTTTGGTTTATTTTGCTGGCGAGCTTTTCTCTTCGAAACACCTAATGGGCAACGCGGCGTTGGCGGATGCAATCGCGAAGGTCTCAAACCGCACGTTTAGTTGCGTTCTTCCCCAAACGCTCGAGAATCGCGAGACGACCGCTCAGGCTATCCGCGACAATGACATTGTGACCTTGCTTGGATGTGACTTGGCTCTGTTCAATTTCGATGGCCCGGAACTCGATTCAGGAACAGTGACGGAATTCATTTTCGCGAAATTTGCGGATATTCCGTCCCTTCTTTTGCGGACGGATTTCCGGCGCGGCGGTGACCACGGGGAGAATCAGTGGAATCTCATGCTGAGCTCTTATCCACGGACCAGGACCCTGTTGATTAAGAGCATGGAAATTTATAAAGCTGCGCTCTTCAGCGGCTCTGATCCGATGCAAGCGGCACAGCAGTTGATTGATCAGATCGCCGGTATGGCTGTCAAAGAGTTGGACGAACTCGTCCGGCTTACCCCGACGATCTCTAACGAATTAGCCGAACCGGTCTTTCGCTGGCTCGCCAAAATGCCCGGACTTGGCTCTTCCGAATTCGAAGAGAAAGTGAAGGAAGCATATTTTAGGAAGCGAGCGAAGGGACTTTTGCCTTAGGCATTCGGCACACCCAAATCGGGATCTATATGGCGAAAAATTTTCAACCTCTCATCGATGACTTACGAGGCATCGTTGAGACTTCGCGCAACGGACGGTTGTCACAAACCGACGAACAGAAAGGCGCGGCGTTATTCAAACAATTGGTCGTGCTGGGCGGAAAACCGTTATCTGGTGCACTTGAGCTTCTCGAGGATCTGCCATGGTTCGTTTCAGTCAACGGCACGCTCGAAGCGTGGCCCGAGTTGAGCCCCGCCAAGCAGCGCAGCTTTCTCTCCGCTCTGAAACCGCTCGAATCCGAGGCGTCCAGGCGAATGCGTCTGAGCATTGCACGCGGCCTGCACAAGATCGACCCGGCGGCGGCTCTCAAGCTGCTCGTGGCAACGCTCCAGGCGTTTCGGACTGAAACGGGGCTTCAGCCCAAAGACCGCCAGATTTTTTACAGTGTTCTGATCGGGAAGAATAAGCCCTGGCTGTTACAACTCGATCTCAAGGTGTTGAAACCGGCCGAGGCGGAATTGATCGCTCTGACGGCGATCGAGTCGGCAGCCTCCGCTCCGCCTCCGGCGGCGGTCTCTGTGTTCCAGTGGGCAAAGCCGTTTCAGCCGCTCAAGACTCTCCCGGAACCGCTCCAGCAGGAGCTCTCCAAGTCGGTTAAGAAATGGAGTCTCCGATGGCAGAAGCAGCTTTCTGAGCAGGAGCTGCCGCCAGCGCTCAGTGAGATCCTTCAGACAAAGCTGGCTAAATCCGAGCACGAACAACCGGGCGCGGCTGTCAGCGAAATTGCCCCTCAACCGAACGTGCAGGAGAGTGATCAACCGCGGCGCCAGCAGGATCGTCGTTCTCCGGAGCATCAAACCCATAAACCGCGTTCATCAGGTCCCGCAGACAACCGGCACGAGACTTCGCATCGGCAGAAACAGGAAAAACCTTCCGAACAACCACATCAAAAGTCGTCAAATGCAGATCTGTCCGATCTCCTGAAACAGATACAGAGCCGTTACAGCGAGCTCCGCGAAGAACTTCGCACCGCGCGAAACCAGCTTCGCCAAACCCAGCAATCTCCAAAGCAGGGTGAATCTCACACGGTCGAAAATAGCAAAGAAGTCGGAAAACTGCGGGAGGAGAACACGCGATTGACTGAAACCGTGGCGAGTCTCCGCGAGACTCTCAGTGAACTTGCAAGCGACAACTTTGACGAGGCCGTCAGCCGGAAGGCTGATACGGAAGCGCCGGTAACCGATCCCGTCGAACAGTTCAAATCGCTGCTGACTCTAAAGCTCCGGGAACAGATCGTTAACTTCAAAACTCTGAACCGTGAAAATCATGTCGACGGGCTTCCATTGCTTCTGGACAACATCCTTCGAACCTTACAGGAAAGCGGCATCGACCTGGCAAACATCGAAAAGCCCCCACCGGAAGTGAAGCGAAAATATTGATCTGCGAACTGGAAATGCTGATGGAACCGCCGACACCGCTCGCTGTCACACAACCGCTTGGTAAGTAAGGTTCGCGAATCGTTGAAACAGTCCGTGTTCGTCATACGGCAGATGCTGGGCGAAAACGATCGCAACGAGCCGCTCTGCCGGATCGATCCGGCAATACGTTGTCGCCATGCCGGCCCACCCGAATGAGCCGGCGCTGCCCAGAGTCCCGGCCAATCCGCTGTCAATCCGAACCGATACACCCAGACCAAATCCGTGGCCCAATCCGAGATTGTGGAAGCGCTCGGTCGCGATCGTCAAATGGTTGGTAACCATGAGCTCCCAGGTTTTGCGTCCGATTATTCGCATCCCGTCCAGTTCGCCGTGGTTGCAGAGCATTTGAGCGAATCGCGCGTAGTTGTCGAGTGTGCAGTACAACCCGCCGCCACCTTGCGGGAAGTCTCGGTGACCCTCGACTGATTCTCCACGAAGAGTTGAGACCGCACGCAATGCGCCGTCGTTCCCGTGCTCGTACACTTTTGAGAGCCGTTCTTTTCGGGCTGCATCGACCGAGTATCCAGTATCGACCATATTGAGTGGCCCGAGCACGCGTTCATGCAAAAACTGGTCGAGACGCTGGCCGCTGATAAGTTCGATCACCCGTCCAAGGATATCGGTGGAAAACCCGTACTCGAATCGGGTCCCAGGCTGCCACTTTAACGGCACATCAGCGAGGGCGTCTACCAGCTGCTCGAGCGATTCGGCGTGCCCCTCGGACACCGGACGATAGAATTCCCCGATCGGTTCGCCCGGAACTTCGTATAAGAATCCGGACGTATGGGTGAACAGGTGCTGAATCGTAAGCGGTCTTTCAAGCGGGACCAGCTGCGGATCTTGAGCTTTTCCGCCGGCAAACACGCGAAGATT
>CAZMNG010000014.1:0-16154 GCA_964567505.1 uncultured Chthoniobacterales bacterium | reverse complement strand
ATTCCGGAAATGAACCTGGAGATCGGAACCTGGTATCTTAAGAAGGCGGTCCAACGATGGAACTACCAGGACGACGCCGTCCCTTTTGCGCTTGCGGAGTATAACGCCGGCAAAAGCCGCGTGGACCGCTGGATTCGCACCGCGCTCCACAAAAAAAACGGTCAGCATCTGACCGCGGAGGCGTTCCAGGACAGTATCGACTTTCCCTCGACAGCCCGGTACGTGAAAGCGATCCTTGCCCGGTTCGACTTTTACAAACGGCGAGGCCCGATGTTGGCAGGATCGTAAAGAATCGGAGTGATCACTCGCAATGCCTGCACAACAGCGCGCACATTGTGCACGCGGAACAGCGATGCACCGCGCAACACCCCGGCGACCACGCACGCAATCGTCGCAGCATCCCGTTCCGTCGGATTGGCAATCCCGAGCACCTGGCCGATCACTGTCTTTCGCGAGACCGGAAGCAGGATTGGGCGTTCGAACTGTTGCAGCTTTGCCAATTCTCGATAGATCCTGAGATTGTCCAAACGCTGTTTGGCAAAATCGATCCCGGGATCGAGGAGGATCGCTTCGCGCGCGACACCTGCGCGAGTGGCCAGTTTAATCTTTTCTTCAAAAAAGCTCTCAATCGAATGAATGATGTCCGTGTACTGAACATGCGTGTGGCGTTGCTTTGGTAGACCAACGGAGTGCATAATCAGGAGCCCCGCAGCGTGGCGCGCTGCGATCCGCGCATTGTCATCGGTTGGCAGCGCGCTCATATCGTTCAACAGATCTCCAGCGACCTGAAGGGCGCATCCGGCAACGCCTGGTCGCCAGGTATTGATCGATAACAACGGCGGGAATAGTTGGACCTTATCCACCGGAGCTGTTCCTTCAAAGCACTCTTGAAACCGGGCAAGGAACGGAAGGATTCGCTCAGACTCTTCTTGTTCGGTTATTTCCGGGCGATTGGTGCGAGCGCTCTCGCCGCCGACATCAATGATGTCCGCGCCGGCGGCAACCTGGGCTCGTGCCATTCCAATGACCTGCTCGATCTCAAGCGAACCGTCTCCTGAAAACGAATCCTCGTTGATGTTCACAATGCCCATCACCAATGGGCGGCGCGGGAACGTCACCGTGCGACCGCGCATCGTGAGTATCATAGTTCGACTTCGATTCGACACCGTTTCTCGAAACGACAGATTTTTGTGTATCCGGCCCGCCTTGCAAGATCTCGCGCCACATCAAATTTGTACCCGACCTCTTCCGGCGCGTGTGCATCCGAATTGATTACCAATGCCACTCCTGCTTCATGCGCTAACTTAAGGAACTCGAACGCCGGATAAGCTTCTTTGACCTCCTTGCGGAGACCGGCTGTGTTGATCTCGAAAGCGATATCCCGTTTTCCCAATGCTTCGATGGCAGGTCGATAATAGCGCTGCAGGTCGCCCGACGGGCGATATCCGAACTTTTTTGGAAGATCCGGGTGCGCAACAAAATCGAACAGCCCCGAATCGATGCACTGAACGTAATGCTTCCAATAGAGGTCCCAGATCTCTTCGACAGGATATTGTCGAAAGCGAGACAGATACTTCGGGTTGTCCACATCCCATCCAGGCGCGATGTAGTGAACGCTGCCGATGAGGTAATCCCAGGAAGCTTTCCCGGTGAGCCGCTCAATCCAAGTCTCGTATCCTTCGACGAAATCGCATTCAAGACCGAGCCGGACCGGGAACTCCGCCGAACCGGCCGCCTCGACCATTTCAACGTAGTGCGGCAACTCCTCGATCGACATCCGCCAATCGTCAAATTTTTCTGGCATCGGGTTATGATCAGCAAAGCCAATCTCGGTCAGACCGGAGTCCCGGGCCGCGCGGACATACTCAATCGGGTTACCGACCGCGTGGTGACAGAGCGGCGTGTGGATATGGTAGTCGGTGCCTCCGGAGCGCATGAAATGAATTTTGCGGGCTACGCAACAACGACGTTAACGAGTTTGTTCGGAATGACGATGATCTTGCGAACAGTTTTCTCACGGGTTGCTTCCCGGATCTTCGGACAAGCGAGCGCGGTGCGCTCAAGCTCCGCATTTTTCGAATCCTTCCTGACTGTCATTTTGTCGCGCAGTTTCCCGTTGACCTGGATAATAATTTCCACTTCATCCTCGGTGAGGAAGGCGTCATTCCACTTTGGCCACTCCTGTTCGCAGGCCAATCCGTCGAATCGAGCGAACTGAGTGCTCAGTCGGCTCCAGAGCTCTTCGGCGAGATGAGGGGCAAATGGGCACAAAAGAACCAGCAGCGTCCGCACGGCTTCGACCGGCCGGGTTTCTGCGCCGGTGAACTCGTTGACGAAAATCATCATCTGCGCAATCGCGGTATTGAACGAGAGCGATTCGATATCTTCGGAAACCTTCTTGCTGGTCGCGTGAACGATCTTCAGTTGTTTCGGGGTGAGTTCGATTTCCTGCAGTGCGGATGAATGCTGCCATTGACCTTCCTGATTTTCGTCCACGGCAAGACGCCAAACCCGGGCCAGAAAGCGATAGACCCCTTCGACCCCGCTGATGCTCCAAGGTTTTGTTGCTTCGAGCGGGCCGAGAAACATCTCGTAAAGCCGGAGCGCATCCGCGCCGTACTCATGAACGATTTCTTCCTGGTTCGTGACGTTGCCTCGGCTCTTCGACATCCGTTGATTGTCCGGGCCGAGAATCATGCCCTGGTTCACCAGGCGCTGAAACGGCTCAATCGTCGAGACATAGCCCAGATCGTAGAGCACCTTATGCCAAAACCGCGCGTACAACAGATGGAGCACAGCGTGCTCGGTGCCGCCCACATAAAGATCGACTCCGCCGCGCTGCGAATGATTGGCGTTGTTGCCGGCCATCCAGTAGCGTTCGGCGGCTTCATCGACAAATCGGGACCCGGAGAGTGGTGACACAAACCGCAGATAGTACCAGCATGATCCTGCCCATTGCGGCATGGTGTTCAATTCCCTGGTTGCACCGTCGGAAAGCTTGATCCACTCCTTGGCCTTTGCCAGAGGGGGCTCGATCGTTCCAGTCGGTCGATAATCTTCAAGAGGCGGGGGAACGACTGGAAGCTCAGACTCCGGCAGCGCTTCATGGTTTCCGTCCCGCCAAATAATCGGGAATGGTTCGCCCCAGTACCGCTGCCGCGAGAACAGCCAGTCCCGCAATTTGTAGGTGATTGCACCTCGCCCGGCACCATGTTCTTCGAGCCAACCGATGATTTTTCGTTTTGCTTCCGGCGTTTTCAGGCCATCCAATTGACCGGAGTTTTTGGCGGTGCCGTCTCCGGTGAAGCAAGCATCTCCGGGTGCCGGTGGCTCGACGACATAACGGATCTCAAGCCCGAACTTCTGTGCGAATTCGAAGTCCCGCTCATCATGACCTGGCACCGCCATGATTGCGCCGGTGCCGTAGCTGATGAGGACGTAATCAGCGATCCAGATCGGGACCTTCTCGTGGTTGACCGGATTGATGGCGAAACCTCCGGTGAATACGCCGGTTTTCTCCTTGGCGAGATCGGTCCGTTCAAGATCAGACTTTCTCGCGACGTTTGCTTTGTACCCGGCCACGGCTGCACGCCGGGCTGGAGTCGTCACCTGATCGACCAGCGGATGTTCCGGAGCAATCACGACGTAAGTAGCCCCGAAAAGTGTGTCGGGCCGGGTCGTAAAAACAGTGATCGCTTCGGTTAAACCCTCCAGACGGAATGTGACAAGGGCTCCTTCGCTTCGTCCGATCCAGTTCCGCTGGAGAAGTTTGATCGACTCCGGCCAATCCACACAGTCGAGCTCTGCTGACAATCGGTCGGCGTACGCAGTGATGCGCAGCATCCATTGGCGCATCGGGCGACGCACAACGGGAAATCCACCGAGCTCGCTTTTTCCGTCGACGACTTCTTCGTTGGCAAGAACCGTGCCGAGATCCGGGCACCAATTTACCGGAGCTTCGGAGACGTACGCCAGACGGTGTCCGTCAATGAACTCGCGCCGGCTGGATTCGGATTCGTCCGGGAACTCCAAGGCGCGCGCCGCGGCGAGTTCTTCGATCGGTCTAGCGGCATTTTTTTTGGGATCGAACCAGGCATTATACAGTTTCAGAAAAATCCATTGGGTCCACCGGTAGTAGTTTGGGTCGCTCGTGTTGATCTCCCGCGACCAATCGTAGCTGAACCCGATCTGGTTGAGCTGACTTTTGAACCGTGCAATATTCGCTACCGTTGCAACCGACGGATGGTTCCCTGTCCTGATTGCGAACTGTTCGGCGGGCAACCCGAACGCGTCCCAGCCCATCGGGTGCAGCACGTTGAACCCTTTCATCCGTTTATAGCGCCCAATGATGTCGGTTGCCGTGTACCCTTCGAGATGGCCGACGTGAAGACCGGCGCCGCTCGGGTACGGGAACATGTCGAGAACGTAAAACTTCGGTTTCACTGGATCGAACCCGGGGTCACCCGGGTTTGGCGCCTGAAATGTCCGCCTTTCCAGCCAGATCTGTTGCCATTTCGGCTCGAATTCCGGAAAGGGAAACTGTTTTCGTCGCTCGCTCATTGGTAGTAAGTAAGTAGTCAAATTCCGCGAATCAGTTGCTCGCCTGGATGTTTGGGTTGCCCGCCGCGACGAACAACCTGCTCCGCGGAGGAAGCAACTTTGAGGTGGTCACTCAACGATGCAAACACTTTTAATTGCTACCAGAAACGAGCATAAGACCAGGGAAATCGGGCAAATGCTCGGCCACGGCTGGGAGGTCCGGGATTTGTCGTCGCTGCCACATGCACCGGAAGTGGAAGAAACCGGACTCACGTTCGAAGAGAACGCGGCGCTCAAGGCGCTCACGATTTCGAAGGTCGTGACCGGCCTGGTACTTGCCGATGATTCCGGTCTCGAAGTGGATGCGTTGGAGGGTGCCCCCGGGGTTTGCTCGGCCCGGTTTGCCGGACCACGCGCAACCGATGCGGAGAACCGGTTTTTGTTAACTCAAAAACTGCGCCTCCTTGGCGGTGTGCAGTTTCCGGCGCGGTTTCGATGTGTGATCGTGCTCGCAAGCCAAGGGGAACTGCTCGGTTCGTTTGGCGGTGTGGTGAATGGCAACGTAATCCTGGATGAGCGCGGCCGTGGCGGATTCGGGTACGACTCGCTTTTCATTCCCCAAGGGTACACGGAGACTTTTGGCGAGCTTCAAGCCGACATTAAGAACAGCCTCAGCCACCGCGCCCGGGCGCTTGCGAAAGTCCTGGAATTTCTCCGGAGTTAGCGTCTGTGAACAGGTGGCAGTTCTGGATTGATCGCGGCGGCACGTTCACGGATGTCGTGGGTCGCGCCCCGGATAGTGCGCTGCATACCGCCAAGTTGTTGTCTGAAAATCCTGCGCACTATCCGGATGCGGCGGTTGAAGGTATCCGACGGTTGCTTGGTCTGAAATCGGGCGAATCGGTTCCATCGGATCGGATCGAGAGCGTCAAAATGGGCACCACCGTCGCCACCAACGCGCTGCTCGAGCGAAAAGGAGGCCGAACGGCGCTTCTGATCAATCGCGGATTTGGCGACGTGCTCCGAATCGGCACTCAACAACGGCCGCGACTATTTGATCTGCAGATTCTCCTGCCGGACCAGGTTTACGAGAAAGTGATCGAGTTTGAGGGCCGATTCACGGTGGACGGGCTCGAGATCGAGCCTTTGAACATGCACCGGGCACGGGCCGACCTCGCAAGGTTGCTCGCAGATGGAATTCGTTCGGTCGCGATTGTCTCGATGCACGGCTATCGCTACCCGCGCCATGAACAGGCTCTTGCCATCGTCGCGTGGGAACTGGGGTTCGACCAGGTCTCGACCAGCCACGAAACAAGTCAGCTCATCAAGCTGACCAACCGTGGAGACACGACTGTCGTCGACGCATATCTCTCGCCGGTGCTGCGAACGTATGTCGAGCGGGTCCGGGATGCTCTTCCCGGTGTGCGGTTGCTGTTCATGCAGTCAAATGGAGGACTGATTGATGCGACTCGATTTAAAGGGAAAGACGCCATTTTGTCGGGTCCGGCCGGAGGAATCGTTGGCGCGGCAAGTGTCGGCATTGAAGCCGGTTTTAATCGAATCATCGCCTTCGATATGGGTGGAACATCCACGGATGTTTCGCATTTCGCCGGCGAATTTGAGCGGCGGTTTGAGACTGAGATTGCCGGGGTCCGGATCTGCGCGCCGATGATGCATATCCACACTGTTGCAGCCGGAGGCGGATCGATCTGCCGGTTTGACGGATCCCGGTTAAGAGTCGGCCCGGAGAGCGCCGGAGCTGATCCGGGGCCGGCCTGTTACCGCCGAAACGGGCCGCTCACCGTGACGGACTGCAATGTCATGCTCGGCCGGTTGACCCCTGAATATTTTCCGAAGATTTTTGGACCGAACGGTGACTTGCCGATCGATGCGGAGCTTGTCCGACACCGTTTCGAGCAGATTGCAACAGAAATCGGGAAAGTGTCTCCGGAACACGTGGCAAACGGTTTCCTGAAAATCGCCGTTGAAAACATTGCGAATGCGATCAAAAAAATTTCCGTAGCTCGGAGCTACGATGTCAGCCGGTATGTGCTGGTCACATTTGGCGGGGCGGGAGGACAGCACGCGTGCGCTGTTGCCGATGCTCTCGGGATGGAGCGAGTCTTTATTCACCGGCTTGCGGGCGTGCTCTCTGCCTACGGAATGGGGTTGGCTGAACTCAGAGTCCTGAAGGAAGGCTCTCTGGAGAAATTCCTGGCACCCGGCGGGATTGAAGAAGCTGATTGCCTCCTGGGCACGTTGGAGACGGAGGCGCGGGCCGAACTGGTAGCTCAAGGTGGCGCCGTGCAAGCGGTCGTTCGGAAAATGAATATCCGTTACGATGGCACGAATACGCCACTCCCCGTCGACGCCGCTTCCATCGAAGTGATGAAGCAGGCGTTTCTGGAATTGTACCGGACGCGGTTCGGCTTCGTGATGGATGCGCGAGCAGAGCGGCGGCTGGTGATCGATTCCGTCACGATCGAGGCGCTTGGCTGGAGCGAGATCGTCCGAGATAAATTTGAAGAGCCGGTGATCCCGGCCGGCCCGGAGCCGCTCACAGTCGTCAATGCAATGTTCGGTGCGGATTGGCACCCGACACCCGTTTTCGATCGGGCTTCGCTTGGCCTGCGGTCCATGATTGATGGGCCTGCCATCATCATCGATTCCAATACGACAACGGTGGTCGAGTCGGGTTGGCGCGCCGAGACCACAGGCAATCCGGATCTGCTGTTGAAACGGGTAAGACCGCGTCCGGAAAGGGTCGCGATCGGTACATCGGTCGATCCGGTGATGCTCGAGCTTTTCAACAACCTGTTCATGTCTGTGGCTGAGCAGATGGGCGCGGTCCTGCAGAACGCTGCGTACTCTGTCAACATAAAGGAGCGACTCGATTTTTCCTGCGCGCTTTTTGACGCCGAGGGAAGGCTGGTCGCGAACGCGCCTCACGTCCCCGTGCACCTCGGTTCGATGAGTGATGCGGTGCGCTCGATTATCCGGCGCCGAGGAGCCGGCACGCAGCCAGGCGCAGTTTACGCTCTCAATGACCCATTCGCCGGAGGAACGCATTTACCGGATGTGACAGTTGTGACCCCAGTTTTCGCGCAGGAACCAAGGCCCGTTTTCTGGGTCGCCAGTCGCGGGCACCACGCGGATATCGGCGGATTGACTCCCGGATCGATGCCGCCCGGAAGTCACACCATTGACGAAGAAGGCGTGCTGATTACCGATTTTCTTCTGGTCGACCGCGGTGTTTTCCGCGAATCGGAGTTCGTTAGACTGATCGAAAGCGGACGGTATCCGGCTCGAAATCCGGTGCAAAACCTGGGGGATATCCGCGCGCAGATCGCGGCCAACGAACGAGGAGTAAGGGAATTGCACTCGGTGATCGACCAATTCGGTCTTGCAGTGGTTCAGGCTTATATGGGACACGTTCGCGCAAATGCAGCGGAACAGGTGCGCCGGGTGATTGATCGGCTCAAACCGGGCCGGTTCGTGCAGAAAATGGATTTTGGCGGTGAGATCCACGTCAATATTCAAGTCGATCGCGTGACCCGCACCGCCACGATCGATTTCACCGGGACCTCCGCACAAAGCCCCGGGAATTTCAATGCCCCTGCTTCGATCGTTCGCGCAGCGGTCCTCTACGTCTTTCGGACGTTGGTGAACGACGATATTCCTTTGAAGGACGGTTGTCTGGAAGCGCTGAAAATCATCGTCCAAGCCGGCTCACTCCTGTCACCGGTGTCTCCGGCGGCGGTGGTTGCAGGCAATGTGGAGACCTCACAGGCCGTGACGAACGCACTGTATGGTGCGCTCGGCGTTCTCGCCGCATCCCAGGGGACCATGAATAATTTGACATTCGGTAATCGCCGGCATCAATACTACGAAACAATTTGCGGTGGAGCTGGTGCCGGTCCTGGGTTCGCCGGGGCTTCTGCGGTTCATACGCATATGACGAATTCCCGGCTGACGGATCCAGAGGTGTTGGAATTGCGGTATCCCGTGCTGATCGACAGCTTTTCGGTCCGGCGCGGTTCCGGCGGTCGCGGCCGGTGGCCGGGTGGCGACGGCGTCGTACGGCGGATTCGTTTTTGCGAGCCGATGACGGCCGCGATTCTAGCGAACAACCGCGTCGTTGCTCCGTTCGGATGCGACGGGGGTTTGCCCGCACGACCCGGCAAATCGTACGTCGAACGTTCGGATGGCCGGATCGATGATCTCGGCACTTGCGGACAGACGGAGGTGAGACCGGGGGATGTCATCGTCGTTGAAACGCCGGGCGGTGGCGGGTTTGGAGCGCCGAAATGAAAATATTGTTCACGGCGGACCTCCATCTGCTCCAGCCGCGACTGGACCACACCCTCTCGAAAATCAGAGGATGGTTAACGGGTAGTCAGCCGGATGCGTTGGTCGTTGCCGGCGACCTCTCGAACGCGCAGCAGGCCGGGGAAACGCTGCGCATGTTGCGGGCATGTTTTCCGAACGGCCCGATCGCGGTTTGCCTGGGAAATCACGATTTCTGGGTGCACGATGCCGCCCGGCAGAAGTGTGTTTCACTTCCGGAGGTTATCGAGCGGTTCTGGGCTCCGGCGGCAAAGGCATTCGATGTCGCTCTGCTTGACGACGGCAACCTGTTGCTGCCGGGCGTTACAATCGTCGGAGGGTACGGCCACTACGATTTGGGATTTGCTGTCCCAGGGCTCGCGTATAATGGTGTTGCGGTAACCGAAGAGGACTATCTTCGAGGTTGGCCGCCCATAGGATCAGCAATGCGCTGGAGCGATTTCCAGTTCATGCCGACTCGAACAGATCCTCGGGAAGTGGCGATCGATCAGGTGGCCGGGGTCCGGCGACGACTTGTGGAAGTCCTAGATAGTCAAGCGATTGTGGTGCTCCACACACCCCCTTTCGAAGTGTTGTTGGGCGTGCCACCGCTCAGCGACAAGCCCATGTATGCTCCGCCGTCGGTCTACAAATTTTTTCGCGCTTATCTCGGCAACCGTGCGATGGGCGATCTACTGCGAGAAGCCTGGCACAATGTGGCAGCGGTCGTCTGCGGGCACACGCATCGTCCGGCCGGGCCTGTGTACTTGAATGGGACAGCGACAGTCGGGATTAATATCGGCAGTGATTATGGGCTTCCCAGAGCGGCGCTGTTCCGGACCGAATCAAGGGAGTTTGAGCGGTTACCGGATTAGCCGCGAAAACGTCGGTTGCGATTCCGCCCAACATCCCGTTGGTTATAATGAATTGAACGTAAACCTCGTTGACGATCCCGGTGTAGGCGTCCATCTTGCCGATTCTTTTTCGGCTCCTATGGATCGAATACGTAATATAGCAATCATCGCCCATGTTGATCATGGAAAGACCACGCTTGTGGACCAACTGCTGCGTCAATCCGGGACATTCCGGGCGAATCAAAAGATTGAAGAACGAGTCATGGACTCAATGGATCTCGAAAAGGAGAAGGGGATCACCATTAAGGCGAAGAATGCCGCGTTCAAGTACAAAGATTATCACATCAATATCGTTGACACTCCCGGGCACGCCGATTTCGGAGGCGAAGTTGAGCGGATTATGAAGATGGTGGACGGCGTCCTGCTTGTTGTGGATTCGCATGACGGACCGCAGGCTCAGACAAAGTTTGTATTGCGCAAGGCGCTCCAGAACGGGGCGCAACCGATCGTGGTGATTAACAAGATCGACCGGGAAAATGCGCGACCGCACAAGGTGCTGGATATGGTGTTCGACCTGTTCGTCGAACTCAACGCAACCGATGCACAGCTCGACTTCCCGGTGATCTACGCGAGCGCGAAAGAAGGATACGCAATGCGCGAAATCCACGAGCCGAACACCTCAATGCAACCGCTCTTTGAAGCGATCATTAAACATATTCCTCCTCCTCCGATTGCTTCCGAAACCTACTTCCAGATGCTGGTTTCGAATCTCGATTATTCGGATTACCTTGGCAGACTGGCGTTTGGCCGGATTGTGAGTGGCCGGGTGAAAGTCGGCGATTCGATTGTTTGTGTCCACAAAGATGGCCGGCACGAACGCAGCACCGTGACCGCGTTGTATGGGCATCAAGGGCTGGAGCGTATCGAAATCAAGAATGCCGGAGCCGGCGACATTGTCGGTCTGGCGGGGTTTGAAGAGATCTCCATTGGTGAAACATTGACCGACCTGGAAGAGCGGCCCGCGCTTTCATTCGTCGACATTGATCCTCCGACGATCCAGATGAACTTCCTCGTCAACGACTCGCCACTCGCCGGGCGCGAAGGGAAACTCTTAACGGCACGCCATATTAAAGAGCGACTCGTGCGCGAGGCGCGGACGAACGTTTCGCTTCAATTTATTGAGACCGATACGGCGGGCGTTTTCACACTCAGCGCCCGTGGCGAAATGCAGATTGCGATTCTGGTGGAGCAAATGCGTCGCGAAGGATTCGAACTGCTCGTATCGCGGCCCGAAGTCATTTATCACAAGGACAAAATGGGGAACGTTCTGGAGCCGTTTGAAACGCTCTATGCAGATGTCCCGAACGAAAACCTCGGGGATATTCTGCAATCACTTGCAAGCCGCAAGGCGGAAGTGGTCAACATGGAACATCAGACCGCGACCGTATTGGTGGAAGCCGTTATTCCGACCCGGGGCCTGATCGGTTTTGAGAGCGATATGGTGAACCTGACAAGAGGACTCGGATCAATGAGCCATCTCTTTAAGCAGTACGGGCCCCTGAAGGGCGAAATTTCCAGCCGTGACAATGGCGTCCTGGTGGCCATGGAAGGCGGCATTTCAACCGCGTACGCCCTGAACAATGTCCAGGAACGCGGTAAACTGTTCATTGGGCCGCAGGAAGATGTGTATGAAGGGATGATCGTCGGGGAGAATTCGCGCCCGGACGATCTGAATGTCAATCCCTGCAAGACAAAGCATCTCACCAATATGCGAAGCCAGGGGGATGGAAAAGGAGTCCAATTGGCTCCTCCGACGCGCATGAGCCTTGAGCGCGTCCTGGAGTATATCGCACCGGATGAGTATGTAGAGGCAACTCCGAAGTCGCTGCGGATGCGCAAGAAGATCCTGGATTCAACCGCCCGGAAGCGATCCGGAACCAAAGTTATTTGACAAATCAGTCTAACTGCGTTTCTCTTGGCGTATCGGCTTTTGATGCGCTAATCGGCGGTTCTCTCTAGGATTTCTTCTGTCTTGCTCATCGCTTGCAAGTGCGTCGCTGGTACAAGTTTAAACTCCGTTCTGAATCGATTTTGTTTCACCCGAAGTATGGCGGGGCATAGTAAATGGTCAAAAGTTAAGCGCTTTAAAGGCGCATTGGATGCGAAGCGTGGAAAGACTTTTAGCAGGTTTTCAAAGGAAATCATGGTAGCGGCCCGGATGGGTGGCGGTGAGCTTAACCTTAATCCCCGGCTTCGGACGGCGGTGCTTGCGGCCCGGGCGCAAAATATGCCGAATGACACAATTGATCGCGCAATTAAGAAGGGAACCGGCGAGATCGCCGGTGGGATCGTCGAAGAGTTACTTTACGAAGGGTACGGCCCGGGAGGCGTCGCAATCATTTTGGAAGCTGCAACCGACAATAAAAACCGAACCGCCGCAGATATTCGTAGCATTTTTTCCAAGAACCACGGTAACTTAGCCGGGTCTGGAGCCGTCTCCTATTTGTTCAGGCGAAAGGGTCAAATTACCGTCGGGAAGTCTGGGCTCGAAGAAGATAAATTGATGGAGATCGCCCTTGAAGCCGGGGCGGAAGATCTAGTTACGGACGAGGATCTGTACATTGTGACAACGCCTCACGACCATCTGTATCAGGTGGGCGAATCGATGAAGAATGCGGGGATTCACTTTGAATCGCAAAAGCTAACCTTTTTGCCAACGACAACAGTGACGCTCTCCAACGAGGAGTTAGCTTCGCAGGTTCTAAAGTTGTGCGACGCCCTCGACGAAAACGACGATGTCCAGAATGTTTACAGCAATTTCGATATCTCCGACGAGTTGCTAGCGAAGCTTTCGAGCTAATCGTCCGGATCCGCAGATAAATATTTCTCAATGGAAGTTATGGCAGAAGCAAACGAACAACCAGCTTTGCTGCATCAAGACGTAGACGAAGCAAAAAAACCGGCACGGTCGAAGTCCCCGACGCGTACACGGCGGGTGACAGCAAGCAAGACGGGTTCGAGAAGAGCCGGTAAACAAACGAAGACCGAAGAGGCGAATCACGCCAGCACAGGCAATGGTGCGGCCGTTTTGGAAGGGCAGAATGACCTTCCGTTGACAAGCGCCAAAGATCCGCCGGGGATTGTCGCCGAGCAGCCTGTTCAGCTCGTCGAAGTTCCCGCGCAGCCGGGCGATCGAAAAAGTCCCGTGGTCAAAGAATCGGTTGGTGAACAGGTCGCAGTCGCGGCGGAGCTGACTCCGGTCCGCGCCCAGGAGGCTGCTCCGGCCGTCGAAGTCCAGAAGTACGAGCCTGCATTTGGGGAAGGACTGATCGAAGTTTCCGGAAAAGGGTTCGGATTTCTGCGCGATCCGAAACGAAATTACGTTCAATCCCCGCAAGACATTTTTGTTACCCCGGAGGTCGTTCGAAAGCATGCATTACGCGATGGGCTCTGGATCAAAGGCGAAGTCCGTCGAGGCAGCCGCGGACCGCAATTGTTCCGGCTGGTCCTGATCAACGGTGAAGATCCCGATAAATATCGGAACCTGCCGGTTTTTGAAGAACTCACATCGATCAATCCGATCGAACGAATTCGGCTCGAAACCGTTCCTGATCGGTACACGACGCGCGTGATGGATTTGATGACCCCGATCGGGAAAGGTCAACGCGGCCTGATCGTCGCTCCGCCCCGAACCGGCAAGACCACCCTTCTGCAGCACATCGCAGATGCCGTTGTCCGGAATCACCCGGAAGTGAAGCTCATCATCCTGCTGGTCGACGAGCGCCCGGAAGAGGTGACCGAAATTCGGCGGACCGTTCCGAAGGGTGACATCATGGCGAGCTCGAACGACAGCGATATCAAAAGCCATACGCGAATCGCCCAGCTCGCGATCGAACGGGCGAAACGCCTGGTGGAAGCCGGGAAAGATGTGTTCGTGCTAATGGATTCCTTGACTCGAATCGGTCGCGCGTTCAACAACGCGATTTCTGGAAGCGGCCGGACAATGAGCGGCGGTATGGATTCTCGTGCAATGGAGATTCCGCGAAAGCTTTTTGCGGCCGCGCGTAACACTGAAGAAGCCGGTTCGCTCACGATCATGGCAACAGCGCTGATCGAAACCGGGTCCAAGATGGATGAACTCATTTTCCAGGAATTCAAAGGGACCGGCAACATGGAAATGGTGCTGGACCGGCAGATAAGCGATCAGCGAATTTATCCGGCAATCGATATATTCAAGTCGGGGACGCGCCGGGAAGAACTTCTGCTCCCTGTGCACGATCTGGAAAAGATTAACACGATCCGGCGCGGATTGGCAGGGCATCGGCCTCCGGAGGCGATCGAACGGCTTTTGTCGTTCCTCAAGAAGTTCCCCACAAACTCCCAGATGCTCCGGGAAATTCCTGGATAGCGGAAGCTGCCCCCCAGCAAGGCGTCCGATCAACCGGCACCAGGCCGGGTACTCCAGCGGATCGCTCTTCGAAAGTCGCGCGATGGACAGCAAACCAAATGAAGCCCGGGACGCCACGAGCGCCGAGTACATCGATGTCGAAGTGTTGGCGCCGGAAGGTAAAACCCGGAAAGCGACCCGGGAACTGGATCCGTTTATCAAACTCGCCAGCTGTTTGCTCGACACGGTATTTCGAGTTCCGGGAACCCGGATCCGATTCGGGATCGAGCCGATCATCGGTCTGATTCCGATCCTTGGCGATCAGGTAACGTCACTGATGTCGGCTGCACTGTTGTACCGAAGCGTTGTGCACCGGATCCCGAAGATAGCGATGATCCGGATGGCGTTGAATATTCTGATCAACGCAGTCATAGGGATGATACCGCTCGTGGGCGATCTCTTCGTGCTCTGGTATAAGCCGAACATCCGGAACTATAGAATCCTCGAGCGATATGCGGGTCATTCGGAGGCCGTGACGCAGGGCGACTGGTTATTCGTGTCGATCCTGATTGGTTCGACCTTTTTTCTGATTGTCGCAGTGACCGTGCTGCTGGTCTACGCAACCGTGAGCCAATTTCGCTGGTGGTAGTGTCCTGCGCGTTCCCCGAAGTTTGCGGCGCATCGGCGTTTGAACAACGCCCATCTTCGGCTAGGCTTAATTGCTGCTCGAGCAAAGAATTTGAAGTGAGCGTTCTGCATTGAAGGGTTTCTGCAAACGTTTACACTGGACGCTCGCTGGTGCCTCGGGCAACGATCACCATTGCCGCCCCCCAGGTCGGGCACGGCACCCGAAATTGAATTTATGAATACCGTCTACCTTGTCGCCAATGGCGACCTCCGGCTATCGGCGAACCAGAAATGCGAGCCTGCTCAGGCCGCGATGGAAAAGGCTCTTATTGCTGCCATTCAACGCGAAAGTTTCAATGTTAAACGAGCGCATCCATTCGATGAAACCAAGGGACACGGATTCATCGACAGTCAAAAGATGGGTCTGCGCGTTTTCAGTTCGATCCCTCAGGATGCTCCGATCGTTGTTGCCGAAGCCGTATGGCAATACAGTCAGCATTTGCTGGGCGGATTGATTTCGCACAACGGCCCGATTCTGACCGTCGCGAACTGGAGCGGAACATGGCCGGGCCTGGTTGGCTTGCTGAATTTGAATGGATCCCTGACCAAGGCGTGCGTGAAATACAGCACACTCTGGAGCGAGGATTTCAATGACAAATTCTTTACGAAGAAACTCCGAACCTGGCTCAACGAAGGAAAGGTCAAGCATGACGCTTCGCATGTCGTCAAGTTCAAGGATGCGCGAGTGCCGGGGACTTCCCGGAAAACCGGTGAAAAGATTGCGCGCCGCATCCTTTCCGGCAAGGCAATCCTGGGGGTGTTCGACGAGGGGTGCATGGGCATGTACAATGCCATCATCCCAGATGAACTCTTGAATCCGACCGGCGTTTACAAGGAACGGCTGAGCCAATCGGCGTTGTATGCAAAAATGCTCACCGTATCGGAGGAAGAGGCCCGGCGGGTGTACGAATGGCTGCTTGCGCACGGCGTAAAGTTCAATTTCGGCCCCAATGAGGAGACCGATCTCACGGAGAGCCAGGTTCTTCAGCAATGCAAAATGTATATCGCTGCAGTTCGGATTGCTGACGAGTTCGGCTGCGCAACCATCGGGATCCAATATCAGCAAGGATTGAAGGACCTTGCACCGGCCTCCGATCTTGCCGAAGGATTACTGAATAACCTCGAACGACCTCCGGTTTATCACGAAATCACCGGCCGGGAATTGTTCGCCGGGGAGGCCCTACCGCACTTTAACGAAGTGGACGAATGCGCAGGTCTGGACGCTCTGATTACCAATCGAGTCTGGCGCGAACTCGGGTATCCACCGGAAACGACCCTGCACGATTTGCGATGGGGGCGCCAGTTCCACGACGACAGCCTCGATGCGTATGTCTGGGTTTTACTCATCAGCGGCGGAGCAC
>CAZMNG010000013.1:0-16168 GCA_964567505.1 uncultured Chthoniobacterales bacterium | reverse complement strand
CCGGTGCCGATCACCGCGCTGCGACAACTGCCTGCTCTTCCTCCGCGGAACTCGTACGTTCGAGTCGCGATTCTGACCGTCGAGGCGGAGTCCGGGGACCAGCTTGCACGTTCGATTAGCCGGATCCGCGAAACAGCCGCGCAGAAGGGCGCGGACGCACTGGTTGTGCTCCAGGACACCGAGGTCCCGCAAAAATCCGGGAGGCGGAGGTTGCCGGTCAGACGGATTACCTATCTGGCGATTCACCGCCGATGACATAACAATCGGCTTGTCGCGACTCGCCATTCCGCGACGAACTTCTCAGAAGTTTACAAACCGGTGACAAGTTCAGGCTAAAGATTAAAATGTTCCCGGACTTCGTCCTCAAATGCCTCCAGCTCCGGGCCGCTCACGTCGGAAATGCAGAAGTAGTTGAATCCGGAAATATTCCCGGCGCAGAAGTGGTAGCCGCGTTGGGATTGCACATCCATATCGATTTTGTGATCTCCAGCCGGCCAGATAAAGAGATTGATGACATGTGTGCCACGCTCGTAAACGATCGCCGCCACCGGGCTGCGATCGAGCATATCAATACGGCCGCCCTTGAGCGTGTACCCGGCCGGTGCAAGACCGGGAACCGGAGGCGAGTAATCCAGCTTCCCGTTGAACCATGGCCGGACGATGTGTTGATCATCGGAGGCACAATCGACCAGATGCGAGACCATCAGCGATCGGGCATGGTTCGAAATAGCGTCGGCGACCAGTCGGTTATTTTCGTGCGGAGAAACGTAGAACCATGTCCACGAGAGCGCGCAGCCCAAGGCAACCAGCGCGGCCGCATAGGCGATGTGTCTTCCGTAGGCAGCAAACCATTCGTATTTCGTCTTGGATTGCTTGCGGAAAGTTGCGCGAATCTTTGACTGGAGTTCCGGGGGCGTTTGATAAACAGGCATATTCAATCGCACTAAGGCCTTAAACTTGGCTATCTGTTCGATCTGCGGTGCGCAGGCAACGCATCCCTCCAGGTGCGCCTCTATTTCCAACTGGCGCGAGAGATCCAGTTCGCCGTCGACATAAGCGTCCAGCAGTTTTTTGGCTTCGTCACAATTCATTGACGGCCTCCCCGCTTGCGCGTTGAGCAAACTCCTGTTGCAGGCGCCGGCGCGCCCGGCTCAGCCTCGACATCACCGTCCCGATCGGAATACCGAGCGCCAACGCGAGTTCCCTATACGATAAGCCTTCGAACTCGTAGAGAACGATGATTTCCCGGGACTCGGCGGGCAATTTTTGCAAAGCATTTTTCAATGCTTCTTTCCTCTGTTCGCTCACCATCTCGGTTGCTGCATGGTCGAACGCGATTATATCGCCATGTTTTTCTTCCTCATAGGGAACAAGCTTCTCGTCCAAGCCCCGTTTGTTCAACCAAGTATAAGCGGCGTTCCGAACGATCGTTAGCAGCCAGGCTCTGCCATTGCCTCCACGGAAGCCATGGAACCCTTTGAATGCGCGCAAGTAGGCCTCCTGCACCACATCCTGGGCGTCGTGTTCATCATGAACGATCCAGCGCGCAAGATTGTACGCCGCATCCAGGAACGGAAGGAATAGCTCTTCGAACTGGCGCCGTTCATTTCCCATCAGTGTATGAACTTGGAATCCGTCCAGTTTATTCCTCGGACCAGGCACCAATCGCAACAACAATAACCAAGAAACCTTTGAGAAAAATATGAAAGTCGCCCACGGATATCGGCGGTGTTTGCACTCCGTCGTCGACGGCTATGTCGTGCTGAGCGACAAGGCGGCAGATGGAAAACCCAAACGACCGCTTCGTTGTATTTACGACCAATGCCTCAGTGGTGGAGGTCCTGCCGGGGCGGCAACTTGTCCAGCCCCTCGAGCTTGATAATGGTCATATCCTTTTGATTGTCGACGGTCGCCTTTATTTTCGGATCCGCGGTCTTGGTCTTCAATACGTCGGCCACATATGTGGCGCGTGGATCGGAGTACTCGTTCCGCGGAATGAAGGCGAAGAACAGCGCAAAACCGACGCTCAAGACACAGAGCCCAGCCCAGGCAAGGCGCGGCAGGCCAAACCACGATCGTCGACGAAATCTATTTTTAGCCACCCGCGTCCGTCCGATCTGGTCCATAATTTGCGAAGTGAAGAAATCAGGATTCGCAAGGTCCGGCCGGTGGTCAGAATTTCTTAGCAAACTTTGCAGCTTTAGAAAATCGCCCTTTTGCTGTGACCACAAAGGGTGTTCGCGCTCAAACGATCGAAGCTCTTCGCCGTCGAGCGCGCCGTCGAGCCAAGCGGTAAATTGTTCCTCAAAGGTTTTCATACACGTCTCGTAGCAGGACCTGCAGCTTCTTGCGGGCGTAAAACAATCGCGACATCACCGTACCGATCGAGCACTCCAGAATTTCCGCAATTTCACTATATTGCAAGTCATCCATTTCCTTCATAACAATTACCGCGCGGTGTTCCGGTGAAAGCTTACCGATCGCATCATTGATCCGCTGTCGAATATCACGCAGTTCAAGTTTCTCGTAAGGCAGAGCGTCGGATGAAGGGGTCGTCCGCGACGCCGGCTCCACGTTTGCGGGTGCGATCCTGTCGTCAAACTCGGTTTCGCCATGAATGCCTTTCCGGCGAAGCGAATCGATCGTGACATTGGTCATGATCCGGTAAAGCCAGGTATAAAAGGAGGACTCCCCTTTAAACCGGTGAATCGATTTCCAGGCTTTGAGGAACCCGTCCTGAGCCAGATCCCACGCATCTTGCTCATTCTGGACCATCCCGTACACCATCATAAATGCTTTGTTTCGGTACCGGACGACCAGTTCGTTAAATGCGTCAGAATCACCAGCCTGACATCGCCTTACCAGAACTCTATCGTCTGGCTCGACTGAATCGCTTTGACCCGCTTGTAGCTTAGACGCGCGGCCGTCTATTTCATTCAACGCGAGAATTCCTGGTTATGCTCTTACGCTCCGTACCGTCTTCGCCATTCAGCTCGGAGATCGCCCATCAAGACAATGATGCTATCCCTCACCTGGAAGATCCGCTCGTAAAGCTCCTGGAATTGCCGCGATTTTAGACTGCCGTCGTAGCTCATCTGGATTGCAGCTTCGACGGCGGTGGAGATGGCTCGAAGCGCTCGTTTCAAGTATGCGATCGTCATCCCGATTTCTTCGGTATCCCGATCGCTTAAAGCCGCTGCCAACTTGGCGCTCGCGACCGCAACGTGCGAAGCCAGCTTCACACCGACCGGGCTCGACGCGACGCTTGGCATTTCGTCGAACAACTGATCGATCCAGACGGTCAGTGAAAAGGCGTTTTGATAGAGCGGATGCGATTCGAACACTTCCTCGCTATCTTCGTCGCCTTCTGCTTCGACTTCGAAATCCGGGTCGAATTCCACCCCGTCGACATCTTCGGCAGGCTGGTCAACCAGATGGGTCCATCCCATCTCTTGAGCGATGATCTGATCGCGATTGGGGTCGTCAATATACTTCTCGAACAGCTCCATGTAGCGTTCTGTCTTGCTATCTTGTTGTTGGAGAAATCGCTCCCAATCGTACTCATCCCAAGCACGCTCTGGCTCATCGTAGAAATCAGCCATACGCCGTTCCTTTATCTCAGGTTGTCAGAACCTGCAAAGGTTTTGTCTCGCAGTGATTGCAGGCGAAGCTGGCCGCAGGCAGCGTCAATGTCATGTCCTTTTTCGCGCCGGATGGTCGCGTCCACGCCGCTCCGTTCCAGCGCGCGGAAAAAAACCTGCTGCCGCGTCTGCGATGGGCGTTTCCAAGTTAGACCCTGGACGGTGTTGTAGGGAATCAAATTAATTTTTGCTTTCAGCTTTCCTGCGAGCCTGGCCAATTCCGCGGCCTGGTCCAAACCATCGTTGACGTTTTCGATCAGGATATATTCAAAGGTAATCCGCTGCTGTTTCCTTTCATTGTAATATGCGCATGCATCGATCAAGGTCGCGAGATTATACTTGCGATTCACAGGCATGATCTTTTGGCGGACTTCGTCCGTTGCACCGTGCAGAGAGATCGCAAGCCGAATCTGGAGCGGTTGGTCGGCCAGCTCACGAATCCGAGGTGCGAGACCGCTAGTCGAAACCGTTATATGGCGCGCGCCGATCCCGATACCCCAGGGCGCCCGGATAATTTCGATCGCCGTTAAAACGTTTTGATAATTCGCGAGCGGTTCTCCCATCCCCATGAAGACGACGTTGCTAATCTTTTCGGCGCTTAATGCCTCCACCCGCAAGATCTGCTCAACAATCTCGCCCGCCTCCAAGTTTCTCGTCCATCCTTCCAATCCGCTCGCGCAGAATTTGCAGCCGTAGGCGCACCCAACTTGTGTCGAGACGCAGATCGTTTTCCGATCGGAGGGCAATCCATAGAGAGCAGGGCTCGCTGGAATCAGGACAGATTCAATAAAATTGCCGTCGCCGAGGTCGAATAGAAACTTCTGAGTTGTGTCACGTGAACCGGTTTTGCGCAGACAGGAAAGCGGGGAGAATCGAAAGTCGCGCTCGAGCTCGCCACGCAATCGCTGCGACAGATCGGACATGTCCTGGAATCGAGGGACCCTTTTCCGGTAAAGCCATTGCTGAACCTGCATGGCTCTGTAGGCAGGTTCGTTGCGCACAGATACCCATGCTTCGAGGTCCGACAAAGTCTGACTGAAAATTGACGGCTTTTTATCCATTTCCCTAGCCTTTCAGCATCCCACAAATCAACCGGGGTTCAACCGGCATGCCCGGCGCGCCGCCAAAGCAGGGCGACAAAAAACCGCTGGACTTAAGACAGGCCAGCAATCGATCGTTCGGCCCTACGATGATGAAGTGCTACGAAATCTTCAGCAAGTTGTCCCCGGAGCTGACGAACGAAATATTTGGTTACCTGCTTGAGTCGGAAAAGGCGGTTTACAGGGCAGTTATTCAAAATGTGGCTTCGCGCCGAAAGCTGCGACCGGTCTTTATCGAACGAAAACCGCGGAACGAGCGACACGCATGGCTGCAGCAGGCCCTGTCGATAAAAGGGGCCGACGATCTCGCAACTCAACTTTTTCAAATCTGGCTGCTGGGCGCGCACCGGGAAATGATTTGCGAGTTTCTCGATTCACTGGCAATTGCGCACGACGGGAAAGGAGTGGTCGAAAATTTGCCTTCGGAACCCCCGGTAGAACAACTGAGCAAAACGATCTCAAAACTGCTCGAGAACCACTCTCCGGAGGTTGTCGCCGTCTATCTTCACGCCTTTCAGGCGATGGATGACACCGGTTGGTCGGTGCTGAACGATCTCCTCGCGAACGATCCGCGCCTGGTATTGGAGAGGACGCGGAGGGAGAAGGAGGGCGCAGAGGGAGAAGAGGACACAGAGAAATAAATTCACCACCAAGGCACCAAGGACACAGCGGTGGATTTAGGATTTGGCATTACCCTTTGCGTCCTTCGCTCACGCGGACTTTCCGCTCTTCGACCGGACACGAAGATTCAGGATTTCGACTGCGGTCGAAAAAGCCATTGCGGCATAGATGTAACCACGATCGATGTGCTGGCCAACGCCGTCCGCTACGAGGACGATGCCGATCATGATGAGGAATGCGAGGGCAAGCATTTTGATGGTTGGGTGACGATCGACGATCCGACTGATTATACCGGCGGCAAAAAGCATGAGCGCGATGGCGATCGTGATGGCGATGATCATCACCGGGATATCGTTGGCCAAACCGACAGCAGTGATCACGGAGTCCAACGAAAAGACAATGTCGAGGAGCACAATTTGAACGATTGTCGGCCAAAACCCGCTGCGAGCTGCGAGATGTCTCCCATCTCCCTCAGGTTCCATGCGCGCATGGATTTCCTGCGTGCTTTTCGCGATGAGAAAAAGGCCACCGGCAATGAAGATCAAATCTTTGCCGGAGAATTCGTGCGCAAAAACTGCGAGAAACGGCTTTGTCAGCCCCATCAGCCATTTAATGCACAGCAATAACAGAATGCGCGTGATTAACGCGAGCGCGAGTCCGGTCGTTCGCGCTTTGGCCTGCTGAACTTCGGGAAGTTTCCCGGTGAGAATCGAGATAAATACGACGTTGTCGATTCCGAGAACAATTTCGAGAACGGTCAAAGTGACGAGGGTCACCCAGGCATTCGGATCATAAGCCCAACCAAGCCAATCCATAGCGGATGACCGGTATACGTGGCCTTTTGCGAAGTGTCAACGGCACATCACCACCTTCCTGGTCTCCTCTGGCAGGCCAGAATGCGGTGTCTTTGCAGACTAGCCCATGATAATGCTCAATTGATCGATATTACCTGCACGTAATGATGAAATCATTGGAGAATGACAACAACGCTCGAAGCAGAGGTACTTAACTTTCTCAGCGAGCCGGACCCAGCAAGATTCGAGGAACTGGCGGTCGCATTGTTCAACTATCAGCGCCGCGAAAACCCAGTCTACGCGAAGTATTGCGAGTTCCTCGGCACACCAGACACACTCGACTCCTGGCAATCGATCCCCGCGGTACCGCAGATCGCCTTCAAGCGATCCGCGATCCGTTCTTTTCCTGCGTCTCTGACGACAACCGAATTCCGTACCAGCGGCACCACCGGCGAAGGCCACGGGAAACATTTTTTCCCCTCATTGCGCCTTTACGAAGCGGCCGTGCAAAAAGGCTGGGATTACTTTCAGCTGCCGCGGAACCGGTTTGTCATGTTCATGCAACATCCGGACGAGGCGCCATTTTCGTCACTCAGCTCCATGGGAGGCATACTGACCGGTTCCGATCGCTCTCGATTCGTGATTTGCAATAACGGTGAAGTTGAGATCGACCGGTTCATGGCATTGCTCGGAGAGTGCCCGAACCCACTGACCCTGTTCGGCACGGCGCTCGCGTTTCTGCATTTGATCGAGCTCTTCCCGGATCTGCGCATTCAACTTCCGGAGGGAAGCATCGCAATGGAGACCGGCGGTTTCAAAGGGAGCGGACGCGAAACCAGCAAACGCTGCCTGTACGGGCAAATATCCCGCCAGTTCGGGATCGGGATCGATTCGATTTGGAACGAGTACGGGATGACCGAACTGAGTTCACAATTCTATTCTCGCAACATCGGTCGCTCGCATCATGGCCCACCCTGGACTCGGTTCCTGATCGTCGACCCGGAAACGAACAGAGTGGCAGCGCCGGGCGAGACCGGACTTATCCGTATGATTGACCTTGGAAATCTCTGGTCGGTTATCGGGATCCAGACCCAGGATCTCGCCGTTGAACAGCCCGACGGCGGGTTTCTGCTTCTCGGGCGCGATCCGGCGGCGGTCCCTCGCGGATGCTCTCGGGCGATGGATGAACTTCTCCAGTTCGCGAGAAGCTGAGCGACCGATGGATCTGGAAACCAGAATCGCAGCGATCGCGACGGCCGCGGAACAGTTCCCCTGGCTCGGTGACTTAAGCGCGCCTGGAATCGCGCGCTGGATTGGCTTGGAACTCGGGCAGTCTCTCAGCAGCGCCCAGCCCCTGCCGTACGGGAAACAGAATTATCTGGTCCGTCCGCTTGATCCTATCCTTCACATTGTCAGCAGCAACACTCCGCACGCTGCGCTGCAAAGCCTGATTCGCGGCATCGTCGTCGGATCAACCAACTGGATCAAATTGCCAAAAGAGGGCCTGGTTGAGGTCAACGCCTTCGCGGACGCGTTGCCGACTGAACTGCGACCGGAACTGGCGAGGACGCTTCCCCCGGCCTGGATAGACGAGGCCGAAGCGGTAGTCATTTTTGGTTCAGACGAAACCGTCCGGGAGATTTCGCTGCGAATCTTGCCCTCGCAGCGTTTCATCGTGCACGGGCATAAAATAAGTCTCGGCCTGATCAGGAGTGAGTGCAGCCCAGATCTGGCAAACCGGATCGCCGACGATCTATTCGTGTTCGATCAACTCGGTTGTCTTTCGCCGCAAGTACTCTATGTGGCTGGAGACTCGATCGAGTTTGCCTGGCGACTCGCGCAGCATTTTGAACAGACGCGCCCCGCTCGGATTGCAGCGGCGCCACAGCACGAAATCGCTGGGACTCTCCGCGCTTTTCACGAGGAATGGAAATTTCGGGCGGCCACGGAACCTGGCGTCTGTTTCTGGGAAAGTCCCGGAGCATTGGCTTGGGCTGTCGTTCACGATCCCTCCCCTGCGCGCGCGCCCAATCCATTGTACGGGACAATCTTTATAAAGCCGATACCCGCTGACCTCCGTTCGGCCTTTTTGCGGGTTCGCCGGCACATCGCCACTGTCGGGGTCGATCCACTCGATTCGGAGTCGGTAGAAATAGCGGTGCGCATCGGCGCCCAACGGGTCTGCGCCATCGGGCAAATGCAGAATCCGTCCGTTACGTGGCATCACGACGGCCAGCCGACGCTGGCAAATTTCGTTCGTTACGTCGACATCGAAGGACCCGCTGAGGATTGGATCGCACCCCGAAAAACCCAGGCACCGGAAGACTCCACGGCGCAGTGATGTCCGTCCTTGGCTGCTTGGAATTTTTAGAGAATCGCACGATACTCCTCAGGCTGTCGCCGGCCCGAAAGATTTATTCATGACCCAGCAGCTTCAAAGTTACCTCGGACACTCGTACCCGTCACAACTGGCCGAACTTGTCAAGAAAGTCTGGCCAAAGGATCGGCTGGCACAATTACCGCAGGAGCATCATCTCCGGCAACTTTTTGATATTGCGTACCACGCGAGCCTGATGCGCGATGAAGATCGGCCAGTCACGTTCCGGTTGATTTTCGGCGATCCCGGCTTACTTCCACCCGGCGACGGGCCGCCTAGCGGTTTGATGCCGTTGACCCTGGATCGACCTCGACCATTCAACGAGCAAGAGATTCGGCGCCTCTCGATGGCTGCGATGTATTTTCGGTCAATGATCGGCGTCTGCCCGAGCCTGCATCACGACTTGCACATCTGGGGTATGGTCGTCTCAGGAACCCGCTGGCTCAGCAGTATCGCCGGCGGCCGGTATCATGGCGCGCCGGAGCCGGCTTCGCTCGTCATTCATTCGCTCGGCCCGGGTCGATTGACGATTCATCTTGGAAGAAACCGGATTGCGACCCTGGCCGGAGGCCGAATCGAATCGAAAGCGTTCGACCTCTTCGAGTCGAAATGGCTGCAACAGATCTTTAGCGAAGTTCGCATCAGTTTTCTGACCGAGGCATTCGGCGACATCACCGAGGCCAAATATGTTCCGCTCGACGTCGATTTCGTGAGAATGATGACGTACAACATCATTCTCCGGGCGCTCGCGGTCGTCCGAAACGGGCGGCATGGCGGAACGATGGTGATCATCGATCCGGACGACGAAACCGTTCTGCGCGATCCTGCAGCCGCGGTACGATTCAAGTATTTGATCGGCGATTGTCCGGCGCGCCGGCGTTACTCGAGCATGCTAACGCAGGCGATTCTGCGGCTGTCGAATCTGGCAAGCGATCATATGCGGCCAAGCGCCGGTTGGATTGAATATCAGACGCTGATGGACACTGGGCTGAGCGATCTGGATGAAGCCCTCTTCGATTTTGCGCATTTTTTGGCGGACCTGATGGCCGTCGATGGCGCGCTGGTTGTAACACAAGCGCTGGATTTGGTCGGATTTGGCACCGAGCTACGGTATGAAGCCCCGAACTTGAGAAGTGTCCGCCAGGCGCTCGATCTGGAAGGCGAGATCTGGGCGAATGAACCGCTTGACAACGTTGGGACTCGACATCGCGCCGTCTACCGATTTTGCAAAGGGTACCCGAAGTGCTTGGCGATCGTCGTTTCACAGGATGGATCGGTTCAGTTCGTGAGGAACCACCATGGCGCTGTAACCTATTGGAACCAGCTTTCCTGGTAGCCTCGATGGCGACTCGACGCAGCGCAGACCGGGCCCAAAATTCCAGTATTGAAGCCCGATCAAGGCCCCAAACCGGAGCTGCAGGCGGACCTGGGATTCGGTCGCATCTGTCGCAGCGGTCTTTATCGCTCGATGAAGCAAGACGAGTGGTTTTATACGCTCAAGGGTTTGGAGACCGGTCGCCGACGCCGGTTACGCATCGGCATCTGCATACCGTCTCCAAGCGGATCGGGATGCTGCAGCTTGATTCGGTGAATGTTTTGATCCGGGCGCACTATCTCCCGCTATTTTCAAGACTCGGCCCATATCCCGTCAAATTCCTGGACGAGATCAGCTACGCGAAGAAACGACGACGCTTTTTTGAGTATTGGGGCCATGAAGCATGCTTGTTGCCCCTGGAACATTTTCCGCTGCTCCGATGGCGGATGGAAAGAGCCAGAAACTACGTCGGCCTTTGGAAAGGCCTGGCCGATTTCGCCAAAACGAAACCGGAATTCGTCGAGCGCGTGTATGACATCCTGCAGGAACACGGTCCCTCGAGCGGTGGCGAGGTGGCAGCTCATATCGCGGAGGATCGTCCCCGCGGGGCACGAGGCTGGTGGGGGTGGTCGGACAGCAAGGCCGCGCTGGAGTTTCTATTGTGGTCCGGGCGCATCACGACTGCGACGCGCAGAAATTTCGAACGGCTCTACGACCTGGTCGATCGAGTGATCCCCAGCGAGGTCATGACCCGGCCAACACTCTCTCCGGAAGAGGCGCAACGCGGGCTCGTTACCACGGCCGCGCGTGCGCTTGGAGTCTCGACGGAATCCGATTTGCGAGATTATTTTCGGCTCCCGACGCACGAGGCGCGAGCCAGAATCGCCGAACTGGTCGACGCGGGCGATTTAATCCCGGTGACTGTTGAGAACTGGCATGCTTATCTGCATCGGGATGCAAAGATTCCGCGCCGAATTGATGCTCAGGCCCTGGTTTCGCCGTTCGACCCGCTCATCTGGGAGCGCTCCAGGCCCGACCGACTCTTTGGATTTCGTTACCGGATCGGGATCTACACTCCCGTTCATAAACGCGAGCACGGCTAGTACGTGCTCCCTTTCCTGTTCGGGGACAAGCTGGTGGTTCGCGTGGATCTGAAAGCAGACAGAAAGCGCCGGTTGCTCCATGTCCTGTCCGCAATAGAGGAGCCGGGCATTGATCGATCGAAGGTTGCCGGTGCGCTGGCGAGCGAGCTCGTCGTGCTCGCGCACTGGGTTGGTCTGCGGGAAATATCCGTGTCGGACCGCGGCACGTTGGCGGCTGCGTTGCGCACTGCCATTCTGAGCAACGAAAACAGGTCGATCTTAGGGTGACGCAGAGTAAAAACCTCTTGGAAGATCTTAAAATCGTTCCCATATTCTCGGCCGAAATGAACCAGGCTCTCATCGCTCTTGAAGACGGTCGCACTTTTTCCGGAGAGGGGTTTGGAGCACCCGGTACAACGGTCGGGGAAATTTGCTTCAACACTTCCATGACCGGCTACCAGGAGGTACTGACCGATCCGTCGTATCGTGGTCAGATCGTTACGATGACCTATCCCCTGATCGGGAATTACGGAGTCAATACCATCGATCAGGAAAGCCGCGAGCCCCATGTCCGCGGCTTTGTCGTGGGCGAACTCTCGCCGATCACGAGCAACTGGCGAGCAAGCGGCTCTCTGGATGACTTTTTAAAGAAATGGAATATCTGCGGGATCCAGGGGGTCGACACCCGCGCGTTGACGAAACATCTACGGGTGCGCGGCGCGATGCGGGCCTGCCTCACGACAGAAACCCAAGATCCACAGAAAGCCGTACAACGGGCATTGAGCTCCCAGGAAATGCAGGGTTCTGACTACGTCACGGAGGTGTCGACACCCGAGTTGTACGAGTGGGATCCGGAGGACAAATTGAGCCGAGACTGGTCGATCGTAAGAGGCAGCGCGGAACAGGCTGGCGAAATCCTCGAGAATGGGCAGATCCTGAAACCGTTACCGCCGGTGCAACACCGAATCGTAGCGTACGATTATGGGATCAAATACAACATTCTGCGGAGGCTGCGCCAGAACGGGTGCAAGGTCACGGTCGTGCCGGCGGGTACGACCGCCGAAGATGTCCTCGCGATGAAACCGGACGGTGTCTTCCTGTCGAACGGTCCGGGTGACCCGGGTGCATTGCCTCATCTGTCGAACGAGCTCAAAAAACTGTTTGGCCGGACTCCGATCTTTGGCATCTGCCTGGGGCATCAATTGCTCGGAATCGCTTACGGCGGAAAAGTGTTCAAATTGAAATTTGGCCACCGCGGTGGCAACCAGCCTGTCAAAGATCTCAAGAGTGGCAAAGTCACAATTACGGCGCAGAACCACGGGTTTGCGATTGATGCGGAGTCACTCCCATCTTCGGTCCAGGTTTCGCACATCAACCTCAACGATCAGACTGTCGAAGGGATGCGGCACACGGAGTACCCGATCTTTAGCGTGCAATATCATCCGGAGGCTTCCCCCGGGCCCCATGATGCGAGCTATTTTTTCAAGGAATTCGGCAAACTGATGGATGAGCATCGCTCCTGAAATCGTTTGCCCGCGGACTGCGCCCTGGGATTTGCATTCCCTCGATGCTTTGACTTCGACCTGGGCGAGCTGCGCACGGATTAATCTTCGGGAGAACCTGTCCGGGCGCCAGCCGCGATGGGGCACAGAGGTCCGGATCGGGTGGTCCGACGATCATTTCCACGGCCTGTTTCTCTGCCAGGATCCGAATCCCTGGGCCACAAAGACAATTCGGGACGATGCGCTCTGGGAAGAGGAAGTGGTTGAGCTGTTTCTGGATCCGTTTGGCGATGCGCTTTCCTATTTTGAGATTGAGATTAATCCGTTGAATGCCGTGACCGACCTCTTCATCCGGCGTACGCGGAGCGGATTGCGGCGAGAGTTCAAGTGGGACTGCGAAGGATTGACTACGGCCTGCGGCACGCTTGCATACGGTTGGGTTGCGGCATTTCAAATCCCGTTCGCTTCTCTGGGCGATTGTCATCCCAACCGGTCGCCGATCTGGCGGGTGAATTTTACGCGAATCGATCGCCCGCAAGGTGAGCCCTGCGAGCTATCGGCGTGGTCGCCGACGCTGCTAAAAACATTCCAGGGCTGCGGGCGGTTCGGAGTCTTGCGATTCTAGCCTAAAGGTTAATCAAATCTTGATTCCATATCGGCGCGCCCCTTAACCTTGATTTTTGCGATGCAACGGAGAGACTCACGGGTTACTGAACATTAACTGCGAGTAAAGCAAATCCACCGATTGCGAGGAAAAAATATGGACGAACAACAGGATCCGAATAATACGGCCAACGCCGCCAATGACCAGGGAAGCAGCACGCCGGACGATTTCAAAGCTGCGGCAGCTGCGAAAGCTGCGGAGATTCGGCGCGTAGCGGAAAAGAAAGCAGAAGAACTTCGGCATTTGGCACAGGCAAAAGCCCAGGAATTCAGTGGAGCGGCGGAAAGCGCCTGGACGGACGCGCGTTCTAAAGCAAAAGATTGGCATTCCGGCAGCGAAACCTACGTTCGCGAGAATCCGACAAAAGCGATATTGATCGCGCTCGGCCTGGGATTCCTACTGGGACTCATGTTTCGGAAATAGTTCATGGACCCCGACGCTCCGAGTGGAGCTCAGCCATCGAAACAGTCGGCCAGCGACTCAGTGCGAAACTGGGCGGCATCGTTTATTGGCTATGTTGAGCTCAGGCTTCGTCTGCTCGGACTCGAGTCAAAGGAAGCCGGACTACACCTGCTGGTGCTGGCGCTGCTGTTTGCCGGCACGGTTGTATTCTTTTCCGGTTTTCTTGTGATGCTCCTGATATTTTTGCTCTACCTCCTGATGCTGATTTTCCATTGGGGATGGGGCTGGAGTGCTCTCGCCTGCGGGGTGGTCTACCTGCTTATCGCCATCGTCGCTGCGGTTGTCCTTCGGTTCAGAATTGTCAAACCGCTTTTCCCGACGACGTTCGCGGAATTCAAAAGAGATCGTCAATGGCTGACTCACAAGACGAAAGAAAGCGAATAACCGAAGAGCTCGCTCGGATGCGGGTTGCGCTGACAGATCAGACATTGCTCGTGCGACGGAACCTGGACGTCGGACAGCATATGTCGAATTCCTTGAGAAAGCACTCCTGGGGATGGATCAGCATCGCAGCGATCTTCGGCTGGATCCTGTCGAGGTTGCCGGCGCGAAAGAAGAAGATTTACATCCACGCATCGACCGCCGGGAAGCGGCCACGCGAGAGCGTCGGCATAATGACGCAGATCTGGAAAGGGATCTGGTCGATTGCGAGGCCGGTCTTGACAGCGTATCTCACGAAAAAGATCGGCGAAAAGGTAAAGCTGGCTGGGGCAAAGCGCGCCTAGCCTGCATATTTCAGGGCTCTTCCCCCGAACGCATTCGGGGCGACTGAATAGAAAAGCGGCGATTTCAGGGAATAAATTGGCTGGCCACCAGTCAAAAACAGCAAAGGAGTGGCAGGCATTTCTCCCAGCCCGAGCCTCAATCTTGTGTCAGGAATTAAATCCATGAGAAAATTCAGAACAATGACTCCAGTCTCAACCGATCTAATCCAAGGCAACGGTCAGTAATCGATCCCCGAGGAGCGATTTCGCTCCGTAGCCACATGGAAGAAACTCAGTCGATCTTTGAAGAGCTTTGCATGCCTCACTTGGACGGTGCGTACAATTTTGCGCGCTTGCTGGTCGGAAGAGACGAAGACGCGCAGGATGTCGTTCAAGAGGCTTATGTCCTAGCACTGAAGCGGTTTCCTGGATATCGCGGCAATGACGCTCGAATGTGGCTATTGGCAATCGTCCAGCAGGCCGCCTACAAATGGCTTAAGAAGCATACCAAACAATCTTACATGGTCCGGTTCGACCCGGCGATTCCGGCCACAACGACAGACCAACCGCTCTCCGAGTCCTCCCGCGAAGAACAGGCACAACAACCCGACCAGACATTGAACAGATTGCCAGTCGAACTGCGGGCAGTTTTGTTTTTACGTGAAATCGAAGGATGGTCTTACAAAAACCTGGCTTCAGCCCTGAATGTCCCGCCGGACAAGGTGATGTCCCAGTTAAGTCAAGCCCGTCAGCGCCTGCGGCAGGAATTGGTGAGGGTCCACCAGAAGGATTTAAAACATGAACTGTAAAGAAGCCGGGCGTTTACTCGATCCCTATCTGGATAACGAGCTCGAACCAAGGCCGCGGTTCGAACTGAAGGAACATTTAAGCCTTTGCCCGGCATGCTGGTTTCTCGCACAGGAACGACGGGAATTGCGGATCTTCGTCAGGGCAATCGCTCCAACTGATAAAGCACCCCCGGAGCTGAAGACTAAAATTATGGCGGCGCTGCGGCAGGAGCAGACGAAGCAGACTTTTGCGTTTTTGCGTCAGCCATGGGTTTATGCCGCCGCGATGTTAGTTCTGAGTTTGTCTTCGGCCTTGAACATCCTTTTTCCGGATGTGGGCAAAGAGGATTCGCGCCAGGCGGTCTTGCTTCATTCCCGGTCAATTTCAGCTGATCATCTCGTAGACGTTGCCTCGCCTAAACCGCAGGTGGTAAAATCCTGGTTGACGGCGAAGCTCGATTTTTCTCCACCGGTGATTGCTTTCCCTGGGTCGGGATACACTCTCATTGGAGGACGGGTAGATGTGATCCAAAATCGTTCGGTGGCAACGGTTGTTTACGGAAATGGTAGAGACGTTATTACCCTATTTTGTTGGCCGCCGAAGAGGAACCTCCTGGCACAGGACGATCATTTCATCAAAGGATATTATGTGTGCGCCTGGAGCAGCGCAGAGTGCAACTATATTCTCGTTTCGAATTCACGCGGCGCACAAATTGATGAATTTGTAGACTTGTTTCGCGACCAGGTGCAGTCGGGTGCTTACTAACCTGCATTGGTCACACCTCGTGAAAAATGCACACACAGCTCCCGAGAGCCGTCCGAGTCTGCTCGCGGCCAAAAGGATTTTAAGTGCAAACGTACGAATAACTTCCGGCCGGAGGACGATCCCGGACAGATACCAGAAACGGGATCACAACTCATTCGGCTGCATTAGGTTTTATGAAAGCATCTGTTCTATTTTGCGTCATTGAGAAACCTCTTTTACGCGTGGAGATTAGGCGCTGAATCCATGAATAAAATCTGCTTTCACCGTTCGCGGTTGGCGCTTCGATCACTATGCGCATTGCTGCCTGCCATTTATTTTTCTCTTCCAATTGCTGCCAACGCCGCGGGCTTGA
>CAZMNG010000012.1:0-16334 GCA_964567505.1 uncultured Chthoniobacterales bacterium | reverse complement strand
ACACTCAGTTAGTAATATTTTTATGGCAGCAAAACAATTGCAATTTGATGAAGCGGCTCGGCATGCCCTTCTGCGCGGTGTGGAAAAACTCGCCAAAGCAGTAAAAGCCACCCTCGGACCATCCGGGCGCAACGTGATCCTCGACAAGAAATTTGGCAGCCCGACGATCACGAAAGACGGCGTCACCGTAGCCAAGGAAATTGAGCTTGAAGACCCGTACGAAAACATGGGTGCTCAGCTCGTTCGTGAAGTTGCGTCGAAGACCTCGGACGTCGCCGGCGACGGCACAACGACAGCCACGGTGCTCGCCGAGGCAATCTTCCGTGAAGGTCTCCGAAACGTCACCGCGGGCGCTAATCCGACCTCGCTTCAGCGTGGCATCCAGCAGGCGGTCGAAGCGATCGTCGCTGAGTTGGCAAAGATCTCGAAGAAGGTTTCGGACCGCACCGAAATCGCGCAGGTCGCGACCGTCTCCGCGAACTGGGATAAAACCATCGGTGAAATCATCGCCGATGCGATGGACAAAGTTGGCAAAGATGGCACGATCACCGTCGAGGAAGCCAAGTCGATCGAGACCACTCTCGAAGTTGTCGAGGGAATGCAGTTCGACAAAGGCTATCTGTCGCCTTATTTCGTGACCAACGCGGAAAGCATGGAAGCGATTCTCGAGAACGCGTACATCCTCATTCACGAGAAGAAAATCTCCAGTCTCAAGGACTTGCTCCCGCTGCTGGAGAAAGTTGCGAAAGCCGGCCGTCCGCTTCTGATTATTGCCGAAGACGTCGAAGGCGAAGCCCTCGCGACCCTCGTGGTGAACAAGCTGCGCGGCACGCTTCAGGTTGCCGCCGTCAAGGCCCCTGGCTTCGGCGATCGGCGCAAAGCGATGCTCGAAGATATCGCGGTTCTGACCGGCGGACGCTGTCTGACGGAAGATCTCGGTATCAAGCTTGAGAACATCGTTCTGGACGATCTCGGCCGCGCGAAGCGCGTGACGATCGACAAAGAAAACACGACGATCGTCGAAGGCGAAGGTGCGACCAAAGACATCCAGGGTCGCGTTAGCCAGATCCGCAGACAGATCGAGGAAACAACTTCGGATTACGATCGCGAGAAACTGCAAGAGCGTCTTGCCAAGCTCGCGGGCGGCGTGGCCGTCATCAACGTCGGCGCTGCAACTGAGACCGAGATGAAAGAAAAGAAAGCTCGCGTTGAAGATGCGTTGCATGCGACACGCGCAGCGGTTGAAGAAGGGATCGTCCCAGGTGGCGGTGTGGCCTTTATCCGTGCGCAAAAGGCGCTCGACAAACTCACACTCGAAGGCGACGAGAAAACCGGACTCGAGATCGTTCGCAGAGCGATTGAATCTCCGCTGCGCCAACTGGCAGACAATGCCGGTCAGGAAGGCGCGCTGATCGTCCAGGAAGTCAAAGGACGTTCCGGTAGCGAAGGTTACAACGTTGCGACCAACGCTTATGTCGACCTCGTGAAGGCCGGCGTCGTGGACCCGACCAAGGTGACCCGCTCGGCGTTGCAGAACGCTGCGTCGATCTCCGCTCTGTTGCTCACGACCGAGGCGATCGTGACCGAGCTTCCTGAAAAGGAAAAGCCGTCACCAGCCGGCGGCCCGGGTGGAATGGGCGGCATGGGCGGCATGGATTACTAATCCGCATTCAATTAAAAACCCGCCCGGCGTCAGCCGGGCGGGTTTTTCTTTGGGCGTGTTGCGCGGTCCAGGCGACCGGATCTACCCAAAGTGACAGATTTCTCTGAAAGCCTCGTATCGCGCCGTGACGTCGCCGTTAGTCAGCGCTTTCAGTCTGTCGAGGCTGAACGATTCGACCGAATAACTGGCCAGCAGGCTGCCGTACACCACGGCTTTCTTGAGATCCGCGAATTCGAATTCTGATTTTCCGAGGCCGGCCAGATAACCCGCAAAACCTCCGGCGAACGTGTCGCCGGCCCCGGTTGGATCATGAATATCCTCCAATGGGTAGGCCCCGCAGCTGAAAAATTGATCGTCGCCGAGCAAAAGACAGCCGTGCTCCCCTTTCTTGATCGCGACGTACTCCGGCCCGAGCTGAATCAATTTCTTGCCGGCTTTGATCAAGCTGGTTTCCTCGGTTAGTTGCCGCGCCTCGCCATCGTTCAGCACGAGCAGATTCACACGCCGCAAAAGATTCAAGAGCGCCGATTTAGTTGTCGCGATCCAAAGATCCATCGTATCGGCAATCACAAACTGCGGATCGTCGACCTGGTCCAGAACATGCGTCTGCAACACCGGGCTGATGTTTCCGAGAAGCACAATCGGCGTGTTCCTGTAGGATTCCGGGATCGTCGGGCTGAATGTTTCGAAGACATTGAGCTCGAGATCGAGGGTCCTCCGCCGGTTCATATCCCATTCGTATTCACCCCACCAGCGCATCGTTTTGCCGTTTGCGATCTCCAGTCCTTCGAGGCTGATGCCGCGCGATTTGAACAGACCAACGTATTCCTGCGGAAAATCAGTTCCGACGATTCCGACAAGGTTCACCGGTGCGAAAAAGCTGGCGCTGAGGGATGCGTAGGACGCGGCACCACCCAGGACTTCCCGATGTTCTTCGAGCTGTGTTTTAACGCTATCAATGGCGATGGAGCCAACGACGAGAACTGGCATAGGCAATATTTGAAAATGGACACTCCAATTACCACATTCCGGATCAAGCGCACGCAAAATCAGTCGGTTGCTTTCCGAGTGAACGGGACAAACCGGACAGAGCACAACGGCCGCATTCGAGCGCCATCCATTCCCTTTTCGACCAGCATCAATTGCTGACCGAAAGCATTGCCAATCGGGATCACCATCCGACCACCGGTCCGCAATTGATTCACCAGCGGCTGTGGCACGTGGTCGAGCGCAGCGGCGACGGCAATCGAGTCGAAGGGTGCGGATTCGAGCCAGCCCTGATACCCGTCGCCGTTGCGAATCAGAACATTGTTGTAGTGAAGTCGGTGCAAATCGAAGGTTGCACGTAAAACCAACTCCTCAACGATTTCGATCGCGAAAACTTGAGCGACCAATCGGGAAAGAATTGCCGCCTGATAACCCGACCCGGCACCGACTTCCAGGACGCGATCTTCAGCGTTCAAGGCGAGATGCGCAAGCGTCAGCGCCACAATGTAAGGCTGCGAAATGGTCTGGTCGAATCCGATCGGCAACGCGCAATCATCGTACGCGGTCTCCCGCAGCTCTCGCGGAACGAATTCGTGTCGCGGCACATCACGCATCGCCTGCAAAACCCGTTCCTCGTGAATCCCGCGGCGCTCGATCTGGCATTCGACCATCTTGCGACGTTGCTCCTCAGCTTTCCGCTCTTCAGCGGTAGGCCCCTCCATACCGGTGTCAAGCAACGAGATCACGACGGCAAGGTACCTCACTTTGGGACTGCATTCGAAAAAATTTGCGTATGCGACGTCTACGCATTTCTCACGCCTCGTGAGAAATGCGCACGGATTGCCGAGCCGGCCCAGTCCCATAAGCATTCAGTCAACTAATGCTTATGGGCCTAGGCCGGATCGATCAGACCGGACGCGTAAGATGAAACTCGCTGAATACGACTTCGAACCCGGGCCCATCCGGCGCCGCGACTGTTCGTCCGACCGCGAGTGTGGCGGCTGGAGACAAGTGCGTCGTTCGGAACATCACCCACCCGGCACCGGGAGCAAAGTACTCGATCGTGACACTTCCACCCTGACGTTTTAACCGTAAACGAAGGGAACCGGGATAATCTCTGAACGGCAGAACAGACCAATCTGAATAGTCGCGTGTAACGACGGCGCTCACACAATGCACCCCGTTGAGATATTCGATCCCGGTCTTCAGCCAGATTGTCTCATCGAGGCGAATCATGAGCCCCGCCTGATCATAGAGCTTGGCATATTCTCCACTGAACTCTGTTTCGACCTGGAAATCCCCGGAAACCGCTTCGTAGAAAAAATGGCCAGTATCCCTGATAAACCCGTAGTGCGTTTTGCGCCAGAAATCCGACCCGGAATCGGCCACAACAGTCAAACGCTGATTGTCGAATTTCCATTTTCGGGGCTCGTTTAACCAGGTCATAAAAACTTCTACGCTGCGTCCCGCTTGAAATGCGGGTTAGCAGCTCTGCCCACTCAGTGCCGATTTTACTTCCGCGGTCCGTTTTGCTACCTGCTCCGCGAGCAGGAGCTCTGAGACGATGCAAACGCGTTTGCAGCCGGCACCGAGAACCATTGGGAGATTAACCAGTTTCACTCCGCCAATACAAAAAATCGGCACCTTGACGTGTTCGTGCACCGGCCGGATGTCTGCGAGGCCGATCGCCCTCGCATCCGGTTTCGTGGCGGTCGGAAAGAGCGGCCCGAACCCGATGTAGTCGGCGCCTTCACTCTCGGCCGCCGCTGCCTGAGCCACGGTATGTGTCGACCTGCCGACGATGCATCTGCGGCCTGCCATTTCGCGAGCCGCGTCGATACTGAAATCTTCCTGGCCGACATGGCATCCGTCGGCATCCACTTCTCGCAACAGATCCGGGTGGTCGTTCAAAATGAGCGGTACCCCGGCAGGTCGCGTAATCTGCACCATGACATTCGCAAAATTCAGAATCTCCGATTTCGAACACTCTTTCGCGCGCAGCTGCAGCATGTCGACGCCACCTTCAATGAGCCGGGCCGTCACCGGCGCGATGTTATCAGGAGCAACGTATGAAAGATCGACGATCCCGTACAGAAAACAGCTCGTAAGCGGGTTCACGGCCTGAACTCAAATCGTTTTGGCCCTGTCATCTTTTCGACAAAGCTCGTATCGAACTCTCCGAGGATGAAATCCGGATTCTCCATGATCTTCAGCTGGAATGAGATCGTCGTTTTGATACCTGAAATCAGGTATTCACTCAGCGCTCGCCGCATACGCCGAATTGCCGACTCGCGCGACGACCCGACACTGATCAATTTTGCAATCATTGAATCGTAGTTCGGCGGGATTGTGTAGTTCGAATAAACGTGGGAATCCACCCGGATACCATGGCCGCCCGGCGCGTAATACAAATCGATTTTACCTGGAGAAGGCTGAAATTGGTTGGCCGGATCTTCCGCATTGATTCGGCACTCGATCGCGTGACCCCGCGGTTGCGCGTTGGCGACGTGCTCCGAGAGATGAGCGCCGGCCGCAATCAGAATCTGTTCCTTTACGAGATCACAGCTGTACACTTCTTCGGTCACCGGGTGCTCAACCTGAATCCGGGTATTCATCTCCATGAAATAGAATTTTCCCTGCCGGTCAACCAGATACTCGATTGTCCCGGCATTCTCGTATCCGACTGACCTGGCCAGGTGCACCGAGCAGTCACCCATCTGCTTTCGCAGTTTTCGGTCGACCAGCGGCGACGGACATTCTTCGATTATCTTCTGATTCCGTCGCTGGATCGAACAATCGCGTTCGCCCAAATGCACGAGACGCCCATGACTGTCGCCTATCACCTGGAACTCGATGTGATGCGGTCGGTCGACCAGTTTCTCGATATAGACGCCTCCGTTCCCGAACGCTTTCTCAGCCTCGCCTCGAGCCGCGTGAAACCCTTGCACCAGGCTGGCATCATTGTGCGCTGCGCGCATGCCTCGGCCGCCGCCGCCGGCAACCGCTTTGATCATCAACGGATACCCGATTCGCTTCGCAATCTTTAAGGCCTCGCTCTCGTTCGCGACGATTCCGTCGCTTCCCGGAGAGACCGGCACACCGGCTTTGATGGCCTGTTCGCGGGCGGCGTTCTTGTCACCCATCATCCGGATCGCTGATGGCGACGGTCCGATGAACTTGATGTTACAACTGGCACATACCTCCGCAAAATGCGCATTTTCCGCCAGAAACCCGTACCCAGGATGAATCGCGTCGACGTCGCTTATCTCCGCAGCGCTGATGATCCGATCGATTTTCAGGTAGCTGTCAGAACTCGGTGCTCTGCCGATACAGACCGCTTCGTCTGCTAACTGGACATGCAGCGAGTCGACATCCGCCTCGGAATAAACAGCGACAGTCGGTATCTCGAGTTCTTTGCAGGCACGGATGATCCGCAACGCAATCTCGCCGCGATTGGCGATCAGGATTTTGTTGAACACGATTACTTCACCCTGAAGAGTGGCTGACCAAATTGAACGGCGGTCCCGTTCTCGACCAGGACCTCGACGATCTCGCCCGTAACTTCGGCCTTGATCTCGTTCATCACTTTCATCGCCTCAATGATACAAACCACGGTTTCTTCGGAGACCTCCTGGCCCTCCTTGATGTAGGGAGCCGAATCGGGGGACGGCGCGCGGTAAAATGTGCCAACCATCGGTGAAACGATTTCTCTGTAGCTGTTCTTTGCTTCGGGCGCAACCACCGGCGAATCGACCGGGCCGGCACCGGACCTGCCCAGCGCCGGCGTCACACTCATTCCCTGCTGCTCGTAGGGAACTGAAACCAAAGGCGCCGGATGACGATGCGCTTCAAGCTCAATCTTGAATCCCTCTTTCTCGAGCTTGAATACGGCCAGATCGTTCTTTTTCATCAAATCGATGATGGCTCTGATGTCTTTTAATTCCAAAGTGGTATCTCCTGGGTAGGGTCCCATGTTAGGCATCGGTGGGAAGGTCGCGCAAGTAGTTCTTCGACGGTGATGCCCGGAGTTTATGAACGGCGGAATATCGAAATTAAAACGTCAAAGCGCGCTGCAGCAACACGTCGTCGCACTCCGCGCGTGCCGGAAATGCCCAAACATGCGGTCCACGCCGGTCTCCGGTGGCCCGGTCCTGAGCCGGGTCATGCTGGTTGGTCAGGCGCCCGGCGTCAAAGAACCAATCCTTGGGCGCCCGTTTGCCTGGACCGCAGGCAAAGCAATGTTTAACTGGTTCGAACGGGAAACTGGTATCACTGAAACGCAATTTCGAAATACGGTTTACATGTCGGCTGTCTGCCGCTGTTTTCCGGGCAAGCATTCGCACGGAGGCGATCGTGTCCCTTCCAAAGACGAGGTCGGTCAATGTGGCACATGGCTGCACGCCGAAATCAGCATCCTGCAGCCCGGGCTCGTAATCGCCGTGGGCAAACTGGCGATCGGCCAGTTTCTCGACGAATTGCCGATGTTGACCGACCTGGTTGGGAATATTATCCGAATCGAAAAATTCGGCACGGCCTTCGATCTTGTTCCCTTGCCACATCCTTCGGGTGCATCGCCCTGGCACCGAATCGAGCCCGGGAAAACATTAACAAAACGGGCGCTCGCGCTGATCGCGAATCACCCTGCATGGATCGATCGGGTTTAGCCCGAAAATTTCGTGAGCACCGGAAGGGTCGTGCAGCGTCTATTTCTAAAGCCACTTCTTCCGCTTAAAGAAAATGATCATCCCGGCCGCGACCGCCAGCATCGAACAGATCGCAAAAATGTACCCAAATCGCCATCGGAGTTCAGGCATATTGAGCGGACTCACGTTCGGGTCAAAGTTCATCCCGTAAACACCTGCGATAAACGTCAGCGGAATAAAGATTGAAGAGACCAATGTGAGGATGCGCATGATCTCATTGGTCCGGATCCCGATGCTTGACAGGTAAAGATCCATGAAATTTGCGGTTGCGTCCCGGAAAGATTCCAACATATCCAGCATGACGACAGTGTTGTCGTAACAGTCGCGAAGGTACGGTCTGGTGCGCGCTGCGATCAGACCGCTTTCATCTCGAATCAAGCGGTTGAGCACATCCCGGTGCGGCCAGACGGAGCGCCGGATTCTTGCAATCAACCTTCTGAAATCGTGGAGTTCATTCACTCGCTCGCGGGTCGGCTGATCAAGCAGCGTTTGTTGAAAATCGTCCATCGAAGCCCCTAAGGACTCGATAATCGGAAAGTATTGATCTATCAGCGAGTCAATGAGCGCGTAGGCAAGGTAGTCCGCTTTCAAGAATCGAGCATTTCCGGCTCCTTCCCGTAACCGTTGGCGCACGGAATCCAGCACGTCACCAGTTCGTTCCTGGACAGTGATAACGATTTTATCCGTCAGGACGATACTAACCTGCTCGAACGTGACCTCATTCTTTTTCGTCTCGTAAGCCATGTCGAGCACAATGAACAACTGGTGATCGTACTCATCCACCTTCGGGCGTTGCCCGAGGCTCAGCATGTCCTCCAGCGCCAGTTGGTGAATTCGGAAATGCGCCGCTAACTGCTGAAATAGTTGAAGGTCGCCCAACCCACTGATGTTGATCCAGCTGATCTTTTGGCTCTCCAGGCATGGCACCAGTTCGTCGACGGAGCCGATGCTGCACTCCTCGAACGTGTGCGCGTCGTACTGAATCAGCGAAACCACCGGCTTGGCGCTCCGGTACTCCGGCGGCACGATAAGCGTCGCCGGTGCACTGCCCGGCGGAGGGTATCGCAGCTTGTCCATCGTTAGGCCGGCCCTTTCCAAAGAGCCGCATCCAACGCCGCCAGAATATGACCCAGCCAACCCAGCAGCCCGAAGGTCACGATCCATAGAATTCCTGCGAATACCAAGATAAGCAGCGCCGAAAAAATACGCCCCTGCGCCAATTGTCCGAGCCCGGGAAAAATTAAGCTCGCAACTGCGGCCACAACGTTACCTGCGGAACCAGGGCCGGTCGTTGATTCTTCCATAAACTCCAATCACTTTGTCGATAATCAGTTTGCATCCCGCATAAGTGATCTGGCTCATCGAACTAAGTAGTTGAGCGCCCCTTCCACCGTGCTGCGTCCACACAAGCGATTACGCCTGCTACCCCGTGAAAAAGCGGTACGGCGACACCGAACGTGAGAAGAAATGCACACAAATAGCATACCCCGAGCACGATTAGCATCAGGATGCAGGCCAATATTCGACCCTGGATCAATTGCCCTAAGCCAGGAAAAAAGAAACTCACAAGCGCCGCGATGACGTTGCCGGTAGAACCTTGTTTCATAGTTGTCTCGAAAAGGAGTCCAGGAACCCCAATTCACTTAGTTGGGTTGAATCAGGACAAAGGATCGCTGCCGGTTTCGCGCAATCCCGACCAGCACCGGCTGGTCCGGATCAAGCTGGCCAACGATATTTTGGAAATCGTTCACATTCGAAATCGGTTGTCGATTGATCTGTTCGATGACATCCCCAGGCTTGAGTTGCGCCGCTACGTTGGCGTTGGGATCAATTTGCGTAATCACCACACCGTTCACGTTTGACGGTACGTTCGCTTCGGCGCGAAGCTGCTGCGTCAGGTTCTCCACTTCAACTCCGGAAAAAACTGAATTCTGTGAGCCTTGCGACTGGTCGGTCGAATCCTGGTCCTGATTTCTGTTCAGTTTCGCAACAAGATCTGCCGGTTGTTCGGTGACCTTGGCAACCACGGTTTTGTCCTTCCCGTCCCTGACGAGCTCAATCGTTAAATCGGAACCGATATCCGCTCCGGCAATGCGGCTCACAAGGGCCATCGTATCCTTTACTTCGTTCCCGTTGACCTTGCGAATCACGTCGCCGCGAACGATCCCGGCTTTTTCTGCCGGTGAACCGGGCGTGACGTCGGTCACCAAGGCGCCACGCGCACTGCTGAGCTTAAATTGCTCCGCGATATCGGGTGTCACCACCTGAATATTGACCCCGAGGTATCCTCGGACGACTCGGCCCTTGGAGATGATACTGTTCATCGCCGCTCGCACCACATTTGACGGGATCGCGAATCCGATCCCCTGGTTCCCGCCGGACTCCGAGTAAATCGCGGTGTTTATCCCGATGACTTCGCCATTGATATTGACGAGTGGACCACCGGAGTTGCCCGGATTAATTGCCGTATCGGTCTGAAAAAACTCGACCTGACTATCATTGACTGCGCGCCGATCCTTCGCGCTGATAATTCCCTGGCTGACGCTCTCGTCGAGCCCGAACGGGTTCCCAATCGCCATTACGATCTGGCCAACGCGGACTTTGTCCGAATCGCCAAGTTGCAGTGGCGTCAGGTTGTCCAGATCCACTTTCAGGACGGCCAAATCGATCTGCGCATCCGTGCCGACGATCTTCGCCTTCGATTGGCGACCGTCACTGAGCTGAACCGTCACGTCGTCCGTTCCATTAAGTACATGGTTGTTCGTCACGATGTGCCCCTCTTTGGAGACGATAACACCGGAGCCGAGCGAGTTCACTTTTTGTTGCGCAGGCGCCTCGTCCGAGAATCGTCTGCCGAAAAAGAGTTCAAACGGATCAATCGGCATCCGGCGCGAGACGGTTCTTGTGGTCGTAATGCTGACGACACTGGGGACGACCGCGCTGGCCACTTTAGTGTATTCTTCATTCAACCGTTGCAACACATCGACTGAATTCAGGTCGAGCGCCGGTTTGTCCGCCGGAGTGAACTTTTCGACTTTCACCTGGGCAGGGCCAGGCTGGCGACCTTGCCAGACGTAAATGAGCGAAATTGCAAGGGCCAGGAGCAAAACAAAAACCAAAAACTTCAAAAAACTCTTCATTGTTGCCGCGACTAATTGGCTAAACTTGTTCCATTTTCGTCACTTTTGATAGCGAAACGAGCAAAACGTTGATGTTCAGGCCGTTGCAATAGAGGATCTTGAGCCAGCATCGTCTGGGCTATTTCTTTCGCTCGGAAAAGGAGCGCTTCATCATCAATCAGGCTCGCAAGTCGCAACGGCGGCAAGCCGCTCTGCGCCGTTCCGAGCAAATCGCCCGGTCCTCGGAGCTTCAGATCGGCCTCCGCAATTTCAAATCCATTTTCGCTCCGTTCCAGGATGGCGAGTTTGTCAAGCGCTTCAGGATCCTCGCGGTCGGTCAGCAACACGCAAAAGCTCTGATGCTGACCCCGGCCGATCCTCCCGCGCAACTGGTGCAACTGAGCCAATCCGAACCGCTCCGCGTTTTCGATCAACATCACGGTCGCGTTCGGAACGTCGATCCCAACCTCAATCACCGTCGTCGAAATCAGGACATCGATCCGTCCGGCTCGGAATTCCTCCATCACTGTCTCTTTTTCCTCCGGCGTCAGTCGCCCGTGCAAAAGTCCGCACCGCAGAGCTGCGAGCAGCTTTTCCCACTTGTGAAACTCAGTCGCAGCGGCTTTCACGCTGAATGTCTCAGACTCTTCGATTACAGCGTATATAATGTAAACTTGGCGGCCAGCCGAAACGCGCTCCCGAATAAAAGAGGCCGCTTCGGGAATCTTCGCCGATGATCGAACCCGCGTGACAATCGGCCGTCGGTTTGCCGGCTTTTCGTCAAGAACAGAGACCGCCAGGTCGCCGTAGACCGTCATCGCAAGCGTGCGCGGAATCGGGGTCGCACTCATAACGAGAAGGTCCGGGACCGGATTGCGCTCGAGCAATTTGGTTCGCTGCATCACACCGAATTTGTGTTGCTCATCAATCACGACAAGACCGAGTCGCCGAAGTTTGTCGGTATCGTAAAGCAAAGCATGCGTCCCGATGACAATTTGCGGTTCGCCGTGAAGCTCGAGATGGGAGGCTTCCTCCCGGACCCCGGTTCGGAGAGCGATCCGCACGTCAAGAGGACGCAACCAATCCTGGAATTTGTTATAATGCTGCTCCGCTAAAACCTGCGTCGGCGCCATCAAAACCGCCTGAGACCCACCCTCGACCGCGTGCAACATCGCCGCCGCCGCGACGAGGGTCTTGCCCGCGCCGACGTCGCCCTGCAAAAGCCGGCTCATCGGAGCCGGTTCCGCCATGTCTGCCCGGATTTCGCGAATCGCTCTCTCCTGTGCCCCGGTCGGACTAAAGGGAAGCGAACCAAGAAATTGCTCCGTCAACTTGCCCGAAACGATGTGACGCTCTCCTTTCAGTGCGGCCACGGAACGTTTGCGTTGCTCCACCACGATCCGCATCGAGACAAACTCCGCCAGCGCGAGGGTTTTCCGCGCTTCCTCGCGCGCCGCCCAGTCTTCAGGAAAATGAATCTGGGCCAGCGCTTCCTCTTCGGACATCCGACCCTTTTGCGTATCCGGCTGCAACCGCCGCAGCTTCTGCACAGTCCGGTACAATATCGAGCGCAATGCTCTTTGCCGCACTCCTTCGGTCAGCGAGTAGACCGGCGTGATCCGATCCATGTGAATGTTCTCTTCCCCTTCCTCCTCAATGATCTCGAACTCCGGGTGATCGAGATAAATCCGATTCCGATATTCCTTCGGCCGGCCGTACACAATCAGTTCCTGACCGGTCGCCAGCATTCGCTGCACGTAATGCTGGTTGAACCATCTGCAGGTCACCCGTCCACTCAAAGCGTTCTGCGCGGAGTCATCCAACACGGCTTCGACGATCTTTCGTCGCCCAAAATAGCGCGCGGAAACGCGTTGCACCGTCCCGCGAAGACAAACCGGTTCGTCGGAACTTTCTCTCGGGAACGAGACAAACAGTGCGCGGTCTTCGTAGCGTCGAGGGTAATGCTCGAGCAATTGACGCCACGTCGCCAGCCCGAGGCGTGCGACCAATTTGCGCTCCTGTTCCGGCAACCAGTCAAGTTCCTGCAAAGGTCGATCCAGGGCAAGCAGACTCATCGCTCGTGGAAGTTCCTCCATCCGGCTAGTATTGCCGACAACACCTCTACCCTCCAGCCGACCGCAGCGCTTCAACCTGGAGCTGCAGTTGGAGCCCGTTCTGATAACTGTTCCGTTCAAGGTAGAAAGCAACGTCCCATGGTGGCGCCGGCAGCGGAAATCTTGCGCCGTTAAAGTGAATTGCACGCAAGACCGACTCTCCGCGCTGGAGCGTGAACAAGCGATGCTTCTCCTTCAGCAAACGCGGTTCGCCCGCCGGGGTGACGCGCCGAATAAAAAACAGTGGCTGCGGATTTCCGATCCCGAACGGTTGCAACATCTCATGGCAGTTGAGCAGATCAAGATTGAGGTCGTATACGGTCAGTTCCGCATCAATTTCAAGCCGGGGCTGCAACATTTCCGGCGTAAGCATTCGTCTGGCCATTGCCCGGAACGCAGCCGAGAACGGCTCGAGTTGATCAAAAGCGAGGCGCACACCAGCCGCCATTTCGTGGCCGCCGAACTGCAGCAAATGCTCGCCGCAGCCTTCCAGCGCTTTCACAAGCGACAGCCCCGGAACACTCCGTCCGCTCCCTTTCCCTTCGCCCGCGCCGTCAAAGCCGATCACAATCGAGGGTCGATGGAACTGTTTTGCCAGCCGCGACGCCACGATACCGACTACACCCGGATGCCACCCGTGCGAGCCGGCCACAATCGCAAAATCGCGATCAGGCATGAAGTTTCGAGCGACCTGCTGCAAAACTTCACCGAGCGTCTGCTGTTCGAGCGTCTGCCGGTCGCGGTTTTGCCAATCCAGGCTGCGTGCCAGAAGCGCTGCCTTATCCAAGTCGTCGGCAAGTAATAACTCGAGCGCGTCCTGCGCCACTCCGACGCGCCCGGCGGCATTCAACCTCGGGCCAAGCCGGAACGCAACATGAACCGGGCGAATGGGCGGCGTGACGGCGGCGACCTGTTTTAAGGCTCGTAATCCGATCCAGTCTGTCTGCTCGAGTTGCCGCAACCCGTGATGGACAAATGTGCGGTTCTCATCCACCAGCGGAACGAGATCGGCGATCGTCGCCAAAGCCACAAGATCGAGGCATTTCTTCAGATCAAAGTCGGACGGACGCCGCACCCGAAACAGTGCGTGACACAGCTTAAACACAAGGCCCGCGCTGCACAGGTAATGATAATCCGTGCCCGCCTTCGGGTTGACAAACGCGCAGCAGACCGGAAGTCTCCCTTTCGTCTCATGATGATCCAAAACCACGACGTCTGCACCACCGGTCTCGATTTCACGGATCCGATCGGGTGCCGACGTCCCGCAATCCAGGGCGACAAGCAGCTTCGGAGCATGTTGTGAGAGGCAGCGCTGAACACCCTCTTCGGACAGACCGTATCCTTCTTCGAGGCGATGCGGCAGAAATGTCCGGACGTCCGCGGCGTATACCCTCAGGACACGTGTTAACAGAGCCACCGACGTCACCCCATCGACGTCGTAATCTCCGTACAGAGCGATCGTTTCGCGGCGATCGATCGCCTGAAATATCCGATCGACTGCCTTGCGCATCCCATTGATTTCGAATGGATCCCGCAGCTCGCGCAAACGCGGATTAAAAAAGTGTCGCGCCTGCTGTTCTTCGACCAGACCGATTCTGGCTAGAACACCTGCCAGGCTTGGAGCAAAATTTAACTGCCGGGAAACCGCCAGGGCGCCTTGTAACTCCATCGGCTCGGGAAACGACCAGAGACGGTTCATACGATAACGCCTAGAATGCCACAAAATGCGCGAATGCCAAGGTTGTTGAATTCTCAGTTGACTCTTCAGTAGCGCGCAATTAGTCTCGGCGTTAATGCGCTTGGACGGACAGCTTCTCATCCTTCCGATCTTCCTGCTTGGGAGTGGCGCCCCGAAACTTTTCCTTCTCTCATAGTTTCTTCCCGTTCGGTCAGAATCGTTTGCAGCAAACGCGGTTTTGATTTTTTCGGGTCTATGCTGCACCCAAAAATTTCTCAAACAAATTTCATACAACCATGTCAGACAAAGTAATCATTTTCGACACCACTCTTCGCGACGGTGAACAATGCCCGGGAGCGTCGATGAACCTCCGCGAAAAGATGGAGATCGCACGTCAATTGCAACGCTTAAACGTTGACGTGATCGAGGCAGGCTTCCCTGTGATCAGCGATGGAGATTTCGAAGCAGTCCAAAAAATTGCAACCGAGGTCCGCGGGCCAATTATTGCCGGACTAGCCCGTTGCGTGCCGAAGGACATTGATGCCGCAGGCGCCGCCGTAAAACCAGCCGGAGACCGCGCCCGCATCCATGTCTTCCTGGCCACGTCAAAAATCCATCGCGAATTCAAACTGAACAAGGCCCAAGACGAGATCATCCGCCTCGCCACGGAAAGCGTGAAGCGAGCTAAGGCTCTCGTTCGGGATGTCGAGTTCTCGCCAGAAGACGCTTCCCGGACAGAACCCGATTTTCTGGCGAAAGTTGTCGAAGCGGCCATCGAGGCCGGGGCCACAACCGTCAATATCCCGGACACGGTCGGGTACGCGGTTCCGACGCAGTTCGGCGATTTGATCCGATATTTGAAGTCGAACGTGAAGCGGATCGACGACATCATCATCAGCGTTCATTGCCACAACGACCTGGGCCTGGCGGTCGCAAATTCGATCGCAGCGGTCCAGGCAGGCGCGCGCCAGGTGGAGGGAACCGTGAATGGCATCGGCGAACGTGCCGGGAACGCGGCGATCGAAGAATTCGTGATGGCGATTAAGACCCGGTCCGATTACTACAAAGGGATCCATACCGACCTGAACACTCGGGAGATCGTGAAATCCTCGCGACTGGTCAGCCGGATGAGCGGCCTGATCGTCGCGCGGAGCAAGGCCATCGTCGGCGAGAACGCCTTTGCGCACAGTTCCGGCATTCACCAGGATGGCATCCTGAAACGTCGTGAGACCTACGAGATCGTTGATCCGCGCGAAGTCGGCTGGGGCGAGACCGAGTTGCCGTTGACCAAGCACAGTGGTCGTCACGCAATGGCAAAGCGCCTGGAGCACCTGGGCTACCAGTTGAGCGACCAAGAGTTGGGCCAGATTTTTGTCCGATTCAAGGAGGTTGGCGATAAAAAGAAATTTGTCTATGACGACGATCTGGGAGCGCTGATCGACGACGCCATCGGATCGACTCATGAAACCTGGCAGCTCGACTATCTGAATGTCACCTCCGGTACCGCGACAATTCCGACGGCAACCGTGCGCTTGAAAAAAGGGGAAGAACGCCTGCAGGACTCATCCCCCGGCAACGGCGCTGTCGACGCTGCGATGAAAGCGATCGATCGAATCCTGAACCAGCGCGGGGATCTGGTGGAATACCATGTCAACGCGGTATCGGGAGGCAAAGACGCGTTGGGCGAAGTCAATCTGAAGTGCGATTTCGGAGGCGGTCGCCTCATCACCGGCAAAGGCGCCAGCACAGACGTCATCGAGGCCAGTGCGCGTGCCTATCTGAACGCTGTCAATCGGATGCTCAACCAGCGGCACCAGACGCCGGAAAAAGAGGTCGAATTCCTCGAAGCCGCGAGTGTGTGATTGTCCCCGGTTCGAGGGCGGGATCGACGTCCAGTCGTCTTTGCCCTCGATACGGAACTGCATCTTTCAAGCTATAGCCCCGTCTTCACCCGCAGCAGGACAAAGAACCCAAGCAACGTCACTACCGCTCCGAATGCGCAGTAAATAAACGGATTCAAATGATTCATCAAAATATCGCTGTTGCTTCGCTGGCGAATCTTGTCCGTCC
>CAZMNG010000011.1:0-16391 GCA_964567505.1 uncultured Chthoniobacterales bacterium | reverse complement strand
AGATTTCGGGAGTAAACAGCTTCCAGCAATCCGGGAGAAGAGTCCGGGAAAAGGATTTCTGTCGCCGGCACAGCCCCGCTGAAAATCCGGGCAAATTGAGAGATACACGTTTGTAGAAGGCGCGCATGCCCTTCTATCGGTGGGAACGTCGTCCATAGTTCCTCGAATCGCTGTTCCGCCGAATTTGCGTCAGGTCCATCCGTCAGAGGAGGCGCACTTTCGGTGACCTTCCAGAAATTCTCCACGCAAACGATCCATTTCGCCTGCTCGAACATCCGAAGGATCACCTGCAGCAGACGCATATACTTTGGGAGCACCGTGAGCTCGCGCATCAAGCTTGGCAGTGTCCACTCTTCGTCCAGTCGGCAAAAAACGCCTCGTCTTCTAATCGCAGCAAACGCCCCCTTCCGGCCGAGTTCCTCCAATTGCCGAAACACCTCCCGCAACCGGAAAAATTCTTCCGTCCCGATTGGCCGACTGGATAAGGCTCCGGCGGTATCGTGCAAAACATGGGGAGCCCCGGAGAGCTGCGAACAGACTCGCTTTCTAAAATCGGCGCCCATAGCCTCCAACGCGCTTCGATCTGCCGGTACCACTGCTACCTGTGGCAGCCGCGAGGCGAGAATTGCTTCCAGGGCCGCGAAACCGGCTTCAGGCCGTATGCAACCAAATCCGAGTGCCTCCAATGATTCTCGGACATCCTTGTTGAAAGCCTTACCGATTTCCCAGTATCCCCAATTAATGGTGACCACGGGATAAAGCGCCCGCCTGTTCCAGCTTTCCGCCAAAGCGTCCTGGAAGGCGCAACCGGCCGCATAGCTCGCCTGCTTCTTGTCTCCCGTAAAAGATTGAATCGACGAGAAAAAGACGACGAAATCCACGGGTTCGTCGCCGAGCGCAGCCTCAAGCGCTTGTGCACCCAGGATCTTCGCGCCGGATAACTTACGAAAAGCGGCCTCATCGAGTGCCTCAACCGGTGTGGCCTCCAATGATGCAGCCAGGTGGAAAACTCCGTCAATTCGAACAAAATTTTCCTTGGCCAAACGAATTGCCCGACCGAGCGCGTCCGGTTCAGTCACATCCGCCTGGACATAGATAACTTCACCTCCGGCCCTCTGAACTTCTTGCATTCGACTTTGGATCTCAGGGTCGCATAGTCTGCGCCCGACCCAGATAATGCGGGTTCTGAAGCGTCGAGCTAGCCAAAGACTAAGCGCTCGTCCGATATGCCCTGCTCCACCGATCACCAGATAGACACCCGTCTGTCGTAATGGAGAGTCCCCGATCGCGCGAACCTCGGCGGGCACGAGAGTCCTCTTAAAAATCCGTCCGGATCGTAAAGCGATACATTTTCCGGCCGGCACAGGCAGTTCTCTAAGCGCTCGTTCCAGTGTCCATCGAATCGAGGGTTCGCTTTCTACTTCAGGAAAAACGAAATTCGAACAGTCGATACAACGGACGTTCCAATTCGGATGTTCTTTGGCCAGCACTTGAGCGAGTCCAATCACACCGGCCGACTCCGGATCTAAACGCTCGTCCGGACCTATAGCTGCACCGTTTTCTGTTATGATTCGGAGTCGAATTCGGGCGTCTCGATATCCCAATTGACAAAGTGCCTTCGTCAGCTGGAGCAAACCTAACAGGCCGTCCGGAAAGCCATTGCAAATGTCGCCGCGAAAAGAGGCGACGGAAATGGGCCGGGTGGCGCTCGCAATGTAATAAACCGACTTCAAGTTTCCCGATTTCAAGTCGGCCGACGGTACACATTCAATCAAAGCTCGTGCCTGAGCGTCGGAAACGCTGGCCGAATGAGACTCACACTTTTGTAGGAAGACATAACGCTCCACCTTCGACAATGGATCCCGGCCGTGGATTAACGCCAGGGTAGCTTCGTATGCAGCCGACTCCGAAGAGGCAATGACCAAGACCTGGCCTTGTGGACCGCTACCAGGATCGATTCTCTTCTGTTTTGCTATCTCCGGGCACAGTTCCCAACGTGGCAGATAATACCATTCCTGGGTAATCTTGGGCACGCTTTCCGTCGATTTTTCATTCGCGCCGCTGACGGTCACTGGAAGCTTGTCGCTGCACCAGTAGCGCTGTCGCTTGAACGGATAGGTAGGCAACCGGGTCCGTCTCCGGCCGATATTTTCCGGAAGGTTCTCCCACGGGATTTCTCGGCCGTTGACCCACCACTCGCCAAGTTGGCGCGCTTTTTCGCGACTCTGTGGGCGAAAAACCCAGTTCTGAAGTTCCGCATCGAACTGCGGAGATTTCTCAAGCGGTTGAGTCCGTCCCACCAAGAGTGCTGAATTGTTGCCATCGAGAAATTCTTGAAGACGTTGTTTTAGTTCTTCGACATCGTCCGCCACTAAAGCCAGGCGTTCTTCCAACGATTCCCTGGCAACCTGCAGCGTAAACGTCAAATCTCGGAATGCAGAAGCGTCCATCTCAGGATTCGCTGATTCCAGAAATCCTAGAAACGCTTCGGCATACGCTTCGAGGCGTTCACGCGTCCTGGCCGACAATAGAATCGGGCACGGTCCAGTTGGCCCATTTGCATCGGCTTTTCGATCCCTCTGGAATTCCTCTAGAACGACGTGCGCATTGGTTCCGCCGAATCCAAACGAGCTGACCCCCGCACGGCGAGGGATACTTCTCCCCGATAAACCGACCAGCTGTTTCCAGCACTGCGTCAACGTGGATATAAAAAACGGCGTACTTTCCAGCCGAATCAGAGGGTTGGATTGGCGCACATGCAGTGAAGCCGGAATGACTCCGTGATGCAAAGCCAGAATCGTCTTGAGCAAGCCGGCGATACCTGCAGCCGGTTCCAGGTGGCCGATATTCGATTTGACTGATCCGAGTCCACAATAATAGCTGCCATAAAGTGGCCGGTCATCGGCGGATCGGGAAATTCGCAGTGCTTCTTTAATTCCATCGACTTCCACCGGGTCGCCGAGCGAAGTACCCGTACCGTGAAGTTCGAGATAAGTAACCGTGTCAAATGCGAGCTTCGCATCCTGCCAGGCAGCGATCAGCAGATCTGCCTGAGCCCGCGGGTTTGGTGCCGTAAGAGAGTGCGCCCGGCCACCGTGATTAACCGCACTCCCTTTTATCACCGCCCAGATGTTATCGCTATCGGCTATCGCCTTCTGCAACGGTTTCAGAAAGATAACCCCTACACCTTCTCCACGCACATAACCGTTAGCGCCTCGGTCAAACGGCTTACAACGCCCGTCCGGCGACAAGACACCGAGCTGCCCGGTCGCTACGGTGGTTTCGGGAATTAACATCAAGCTGACTCCACCGGCGATCGCCAGTGTGCATTCACCAGTACGCAGTGCGCGAACGGCTCGGTGCACCGCGACCAGGCTACTCGAGCACGCCGTGTCAACAGACTCGCTGGGACCGTGAAAATTGAAGAGATAAGAGACACGATTGGCTAGCATCGTCTGAGCGTTGCCCGTCGCTTGAAACGCCGAGACCTCCCTGTGCCTGGCTAACAGATGTTGGTAGTCGCTGAACTCGATTCCGGCAAAAACTCCTACAGGTTTGCCGGAAAGGTCTCCCATCCTATACCCGCCGTCTTCCACGGCCTTCCAGACCGCCTCGATGAACACGCGATGTTGCGGGTCCATATTTTCAGCTTCGAAAGCGGAAATCCCAAAAAACGGAGCGTCGAATTTATCAATGTTCTTCGTAAAGCCGCCCCAACGCGATTGCGTTTTATTCCTTTCTCCGAGCGGGTCGCCGAACCAAAGCGGCCAATCCCAGCGGTCCGATGGCACTTCGGTGATCGAATCGCGTGCCTCAACAAGGTTCTTCCAGAATTCATCAAGGTCATCCGCTCCCGGCAGGACGCCGCTTATCCCGATAACGGCGATATCGTCACCGCGAACATCAACGTTTTCAACTGATGCGCCTGAGATCGAGACAATCGGACCTTGCTTATTTTCGCCAACTGAAGCCGCGGCAGGTGCCGGTGGCGTCGCTGGGGAGATTCTTAAGGCGTTTGGATTCGGCCGCCGCGTTTGCTCCGCCAATGCTTCGATCTTCTCTCGAAGTTGCGATCCATACTGGTCTATGAGATATGCACTCAATTGCTCGATGTTATTGTGAGCGAAAAACACCGACGGACTAACGTCGAACCCGAATGTGGTGGATATTCTAGATGCGAATTCCCGAAGGGTTACTGAATCCAGTCCATAAGAAGCGAAGCCTTCACCTCCCTGCAAGCGGGAGGCGTCGAGCTTGAGGATCCGAGCAGCGATTTGACGAAGTAAGCTCTGTAGAATATTCGGGATTGAAAACGAATCAGCGATAGGAATCTTCGGGGGCATTTTGCCGGCGTCTGATGCGCAATCCAGACTGGCACGCGAATTCTGGAGGAACTGCTCCAGCTGTTGGTAATCACCTACCAGTAGCATGATCTGTTCTTCTTCACTCGCGAGACAGTCTTCCAAGAAGCGGAACGCACGCTCGGGGCGCAATTTTCTCATCCCGGCAGAACGCAGATAAAGCGATTCGCCCTCCTTTGTCATCGGAAGTGCGCCGCCGCTATCCCATAGCGGCCAATTGATTGTTCGAGATCGACCTTGACGGAATCCGCGTTTCCTGAGTTGTTCGCGTGCCCGTATATAACTATCCAGGAAACAGTTGCCCACAGCGTAGTCGCACTGCGCGAAATCGCCCAGAATCGAAGCAATTGAGGAAAAACCAACGAAGATTTCCAGCGGTTCATTCTGAGTCACCAAGTCGAGCACCCGGACGCCATGCGTCTTCGCGGCGATCACCCGTTCGAAGTCTCTCCATGACTTCTGCTGAATCGTCAGTCGACTTTCCTCGCCGGCGACGTGAAAGACACCGTGCACCGCTCCGAACCGATCTTTAGCAAAACCCAATGCGTTGCCCATCCTTGCCGAATCACTTGTATCCGCCTGGACATAGAACGCTTCGCCCCCAAACGATTCCAGTCGCTCCAGAAACTTTTGCCGCTTGCCATCGAGAGGCGAGCGACCGGTGAGAATCAATCGAGCATGGTAACGCCGCGCAAGATAATCAGCGACTAGACTCCCTATTTCTCCTAAACCGCCTGTAACCCAGTAGACACCACCGCTTCTCAAAGAGCCACCCGGTAAACGCAGGCTCGGATCAATCTGTTCCAGGCAACGGATCCAACGCTTGCCATCCGCGTAGCGAATTTCACCGGTTGTACCCGCCGGGTTTTCGCCTTTCAATTCACTGTTGACTAGCAAGCTCGAATCAGACTCAGAAAGCCGATCCTGTATTTCGACGGTAGCCAATCTCAATTCCGGGTAGAGAAATGGCAATGATCGAGAAAACCCCGCCAGCGACTCTAACCAAGGACAAATACGGCGATCGACATTTTCGTATACGAACAGCATGCGCCGCCGAAGGTGTGCTCCGCTTAGGACTAAACCTCGGAGAATCGAGAATAGTGATTCGAGCCAAATGGCTCCCCGCATATCCACGATCTCGCCTTCTCCTAACGTCGACGGCTGCCGTTGAGTCGCAGGCGCTTGAGAAAAGGAGTCATGCAGACAGAAAACATCTGGCAGCGTACCGGCATGGTCCAGGGTCTGAAAGAGCACAGCGAAGTCCGACGCCGTTGTCGGATGCGCACAATAGGCATTTCTGCCGAGGACGCAAAATTCACTTCCAGGAACAGCTAGAATCAAATCCGCCGGTGAATCGTTACAAAACGTGGTTCGTCGAAATCGTGTTGCAAGGTCGCCGTTGTCTCCGCTGAACAACAGCACCTTGCCCCTGAAAGGATCGCAATTCGTCCGCTCCAGCGGCGTCTCCTTCCATATCGGATGACACGCTAATTCGCCTGGCCCGGGATCGAATTTGGGCTGAACGGGTTCATGAAGTCGCTTGACAACGGATAGCGCGTCCTTCGGGGAGATCTCTCCTGCCCTTACGCCTTCGAGCAAAAGTCTCAATGCCCGGCTCATTTCGGCCCTCCAGTGATCGAATTCTCTACGGCTTCGATATCTAACTTGCCTTCCTTTAACTGCTGCAATAATTGCAGTAACCGGCCATCGCCATTGCTCTCCTCCTGGTAATCATCCACGCTACGCACTGAAAGTGATGTCTGCTTCTTTAGACTAACCACTGGCTCGATTGCTATAAATCTGTCTAAATCCGAAGAAGTCGCGGGCGACACATCGGAGTCGCCAAACCAATGACTCTCTCGCGCAAAGGGATAGCCCGGCAACGATACCTTTTGCGGGATGCCGCTCTGATAAAGCTGCCGCCAGTCTATAACCACTCCCATGACCCAAAGCTGCGCCAACCGCGGCATGTCTCGCTCAGAAAGGACGGCAGCGACAAAATGATCACCCGCCGCCCCCCGAACTAACTGCGCGGCATCTGCTCCTGATTTCCCGGTAATCACAAAGCCGCCTTCAGTCGATTCATCTTTCAACCACGCATTCAATCTTTTGCACAGCTCCTCGACGCCGGAGGCGACTATCGCTAAGCGATTCGTCATCGCTTCACGGCCAGTCTGGAGGGTGTAGCAGATTGCTTCGAACGCCGGCTGCGTTCCCAGCCCAATCCAATCTCGCTGTATAAAATTCAGCAGGCTGAGGGCGTATGCTTTTAAGCATTCTTCTGTTTTCGCCGATAGGACGACTATATTGGGTCCGAAATGCGACGCCCCTTTTTCAGAGACTATCTCGAATGACTCGACGATAAGGTGCGCGTTCGTGCCGCCCGCTCCGAACGAACTGATCCCAGCGCGCAAACATCGCGCTTCGTCCAGCGGCATCCAGGTGGTTAGTTCGCGTTGGACATAAAATGGGCTTTGTTCGAATTCAATGTGAGGATTCGGCGGATTACAATGCAGAGAGGGCACTAATTGCCGGTACTGCATTTGTAACAACACTTTCGTTAGCCCGGCGATACCTGCAGCAGCCTCGGCGTGGCCGATATTCGATTTCACCGAACCAATTGCGCAGAACTGCTTGTCCGAAGTGTAGGCGGCGAACGCGCGCGTCAACCCCTCCACTTCGATCGGATCTCCAAGTACAGTTCCGGTACCGTGAGCTTCCAGGTAACCGATCGTGCGCGGACTTACATTCGCTTTCTTCAGAGCCGCCGCAATCAGTTCTTCCTGACCATGCGGGTCGGGGACGAAGAAACCGTTCGTACGTCCGCTGTGATTCACCGCGCTGCTTACGATCACTCCATAGATGCGATCGCGATCCGCGATTGCTCGACCAATCGGCTTGAGCAGGACAGCGCCCACTCCCTCGCTCGGTACATAGCCGTCACCCCCGGCACCAAAGCTGCGGCACCGGCCATCGCTTGAGATAAATTGCCCCTGGCTCAGTTGAAGGTACTTGTTTGGGTGGAGGGAAAGATTGACGCCGCCCGCAATTGCGAGTTCGCATTCTTTTTGCCGTATCGATTCGCAGGCCAGGTGAACTGCGGTGAGTGAAGATGAGCAGAGCGTGTCGATCGCACAACTCGGTCCCCTCAAATTCAGAAAGTAAGAGACGCGATTGGCAATCGAGGCGTGAGTCACGGCCGGAGGCACCGATGATGCTTTGCCCGTTTGGCTGGGCTTCAGCAGCGTATATTCAGAATGCATGACGCCGACGTAAACGCCAACACAACGGCCTTCCAGGTCCTCGCGCCTGTAGCCTGAGTCTTCCATGGCGTGCCACGCAGTCTCCAGAAAAAGGCGCTCTTGCGGATCCATCAACTCCGCTTCACGAGGAGAAATATTAAAAAAGACCGGATCGAATTTATCAATATTAGCCAGAAATCCACCCCATTTGCTATAACTTTTGCCTTTCGCACTTCTATCGGGATTATAGAATGCATTTCCGTCCCAGCGGTCGCGCGGGATTTCCGTGATACAATCTCGCCCTGTCCGGAGATTCTCCCAGAAAACCTCGAGATTGTCGGCCATTGCATAGCGACCGCTTAGTCCGATAATTGCCACGCCTTCATTGGCCGCCGGTGTTAAATTGACTCTATCGGTGTATTCCGTCGTCACCGCCGGTTGATCTGCGAGGTGAGAATGATCCGCTGCACAAGCCGTGCATCCGCTTGCGGTTGCTGGTGGCAAATGTCGTGCGAGTTCTTCCGAGTGCCGCGCCAGGAAATACTCTGCCAGGGCCTCGACGGTCCTGTATTCGAAAAAGAGGGTCTTGCGCAGCCTGCCAAAGACCAATTCCAACTCGCGCGTGATCGCCATCACGGATATCGAATCAATGCCGTAGTTCGCAAACTCTTGTAGCGGATCTAACTTCTTCGGCGGAATCCGAAGTTTCTCTGCGATCACATCGCAAAGAAATGCAATCGTCTGTTCCTTAGTTACGAAATTTTCGTGTCGCTTTGCCTTGAGTTCGGAGGGCCGATCTTGATCCGATGGCAGCCCCTCGATTTTGGCAAGGCGGTTGCGGATCATCGAGGAGACTCCATGAAATACAGCGACCTGAGGTCGATTCAATCGCCAGAGTTCTTCGAGCAGTCTTAAGCCCTGTCCCGACGGGAGCGCACGCAGACCGAAGTCCTGTTCCATCCAATACTTGACGTCCCCGGAAATTTTCATCCCTCCATCGACCCAGTACGGCCAGTTAACAGAAATCGTCCGGCCCTTTCGTCTTCCATTCAAACGTAAGGTTTCACGGTCCGCGGCGAAATGATCGAGGAACGCGTTGGCGTAAGCATAATCAACTTGCCCGGGATTCCCCATGATCGCGGCCAACGAGGAAAAGAGTAACAGGAAATCTAACGGTTCATCCCGTGTGGCATCATCGATATTAACAACACCGTCCACCTTAGGAACCAGAACCATCTCCGCTTGCTTGAGCGTCTTTTTTGTCAGAAGAGCGTCACGCAGCACACCAGCGCAGTGGACAATGCCTTTCAATGGCCCGAAACGAGATCGGATCTCCCGCACCGTCTGTTTCGTGTCCTCGGGATCGGATAGATCTACCGGCAGGTATGCTGCTCGCGCTCCCATTGACTCCAACTTCGCCAGCACCGTTGCGATACGATCGCCAGGTTCGGAACGTCCACTGAGGACAACGGTTCCGTGGGTTTGCCGGGCGATGTGTTCGGCGACAATTCCGCCCAGAGATCCATTCCCTCCCACAACCCAATACAGACCACCTGGCTGATAAAGAGACTCAAGGTCCACACCGCCGGACAGATCCAGTTCCCTCAAGATCCGTCCGCGACGCGTTCCACCAATGCAGGATATGTCGAGCGAATCTCCCGGAGTGATTGTAAGCTCCTGAAATAAGGTATCGATGAATGCCGGATTTTTCTGAGCGACCGTATTCCCGGCCGCGGCCTCGACGCACACCGTTTTACAACGGATGTTCGGATACTCACGCGTCACGCTTCTGAAGAAGCCACTGGCGGCTCGCCCAGATAAACTGTTTGCGTCATTCCGAAGAACGCAAAGGACGGACAACTCCCTGTCCTGTGCATAGCGGGATAGTGACTTTGTCAGGCAGAAAAGGTTAGCGAACGCTTCTTTATCCGGCGTTGCTGGCGCACAAATGCGCGACGGCCAGAAGTACAGCACGGTGTTAAAATCGATTCCTTTTTTTCGCAAGAACTCTGTCAACTGCTCGTAGTCTTCCGGCGAACCTGACCTCACTGTGACGCGACCGTCGACGGAACTCTGGAACGCTTCTCCAGGTGTAATCAGCAGAATTTCTCCAGAGAATTTCCGAGTTTCGGTTAGCGCCCTCCAGATTGTCTCATCAAGGTCAAAGAGGATAAGCGATCCTTTCGGCGGCGTTCCTGACGCAGGCGCTCGCGGAGCGTCAACCCACTCCGGAACAAAAAATAGAGTATCACTTTCAACTGCCGAATAATCACCACGAAGCCGAACACGGAATCCGCGAACAGTGGCTATCACCTCGCCGGACTCGTTCACAAACTGAATATCGAAACGTCGCTCGGGTCCCGTGCCCTCGAGCCGGCGGATGTAACTGAAACCGGTGCTCGGCAGTGCGCGATGCAGAATTAATTCGTCGATTCCAATTGGAATTCCGGTTTCCAGTGCCTCGCCTTTTCGAAGGCCAAAAAAGGCCACCACCGCTTGCAGCGCGTATTCCAGCACACACGGGTGAAGCCGGAATTGGCGGCTTTCCGTGTCAACGGTGCGCGGTAACTCAACCTGAGCCAGTGCCTCGTCGCCATTGCAAGCAATGAACCGGATTCCCCGCAGCGAAGGTCCATAATCGATCCCGCGCGCCGCAAAAGCTTGATAACAAGCACTCGCTTCGTACCGTTCGGCGAGCCGGCAAAAGATGTCAGAGAGTTCGAGTCGATCTGGAGTTGTTGGTCTCTCTGCAAGGTCCAAAAATCCGGTGGCAAACCTGGTCGGACTGGAATCTAGATTGCGAGACTGGACGGAGAACGACAACCCACGATCACTGCGATCGAATAGGATAGCCAGTTCCCTCTGTCCGATAATCTCGCAGGGCTGATTCCAGATTACATCCCGGATACAGCGGGCCGATCCAGATGATTTGAGCTCACCAGCGGTAATCGCCCACTCCAGATAGACGACCCCTGGTATTACGGTACGGCCGTTGATACGGTGATCCGCGATATAGCCCGTTTCAGCAGCGAAAATTGTTGAGAATCCGGTGCAATTCGGCAGAGGTCGAAGTTCTCCTAAAGCCGTGCAATGGTTCGACTCCTCGACAGGACGTGATGCTCCAGCCGCATTCCGGATCCAACACCGCTCCTTGGAAAACGGATAGGCGGGCAGGGAGACAGGCGGATACCCCGCGGCCGGAAAGAGCCTTGACCAATCGACCGGGCAGCCCGCTAGAAAGCAATCAGCAAGTCCAAGTAGAATCTCTTCAAACCGGCCGGTCATATCTTCCCGGAATTCCGTGGCTTCCTCGAGCAACCGGTCGCAGTCGCTATTTCGAGCGGATGCGGCCGTGGTCGAGGAGGTCGCGGATCCTCGGCGAACCGCATTTCCATCGCCAAACCGTCGATACGACTGGATGCTTCTGGAAAAGTCATCCCAATCGACGGCCAAGAAAATAATCCGCTGCGAAAAATGAGTCCTCCGACAGAGCAACGTATGAGACAGCGCCTCCAGAGGGGCGTCCGGATGAGACACCGACAGCCAGGCCGCGATATTCGCAATTAACTGATGTAGCTGTTCGGGCGTCTTTGCAGTAAACGGCAGCAGCACCTGGGAACGGCTCTCGACAACCTCCCGCGGCTTTGTTACCGCAGCTTCCTCGATCACCACGTGTGCATTGGTGCCACTAAAACCAAACGCACTCACCGCCGCACATCGCGTCTGTCCGACCGGAGTCTCCCAATCGAGCAGACGGGTGTTTACGTAAAATGGTGATTGTGCAAATAGACAATGCTCGTTTGCCCGCTCAAAATGAAGAGATGGCGGAATTTTGCGTCTCGCAAGAGACAGCAAGACTTTGAGAAGTCCGGCCACACCTGCCGCTGCGGTCGTATGGCCTATGTTAGTCTTTACTGAACCCAAAGCGCAGAAACCGGTCTTGTGCGTGTATTCACGAAACGCCCGGGTCAACCCATCTATCTCGACGGGGTCACCTAACTGTGTACCAGTCCCATGCGCTTCCACATAGCTAATCAGTTCTGGACTCACGCCACATCGGCGATAGGTATCCAGGTATAATTGTTGCTGAGATTGGGAGCTCGGCGCAGTCAGACCGTTCGTCCTCCCATCCTGATTGATGCTCGATCCTTTAATGACTCCGTAGATTCTATCGTTATCGCGCAGCGCTTCTCCAAGGCGCTTGAGCACCACAACGCCAACGCCCTCGCCGGGAACGATGCCGTTCGCCCGCTGATCGAAAGATTTGCACCGGCCGTCCGGAGCGAGCATCCCAGCCTTGCTCATCTGAATGTACGGAAGTTGCGTGATATAAAGGGTCACCCCCCCCGCTAGCATCAGATCCGCTTCGCCGCTCAATAGAGTGCTGCACGCCAAATGTAGTGCTACCAACGAGGAAGAGCACGCTGTATCGACCGTGATCACAGGCCCCTTGAGATTGAGGTAATATGCAATCCGGGTAGCAAGAATCGAGTTGGAGTTGCCAAGCATTTGGTAGGCGGGACTTCCATTATCAAGAAGATTCTGGTAATCGTTGCCCATCACTCCGACATAAACCCCACAGCGGCGCCCTTGAAGCCGCTGCTCCGAATAACCCGCGTCTTCGAGGGCGTGCCAGGATTCCTCCAGGAAGAGACGTTGCTGGGGATCCATCCAGTCCGATTCCTCTGGTGAAATATGAAAAAAGAGTGGATCAAATTTGTCGACATCCTGCAGAAAACCTCCCCATTTGCCATAGGTCCTCCCAGGCGCCGCTGGATCGGGGTCGTAATACAGATCGACCTCCCAACGATCGCGCGGGATTTCCGTTATCGAATCAATCCCGTTCCGCAGATTTTCCCAGTATTTCTCCAGGCTATCCGCTCCAGGAAACCGTCCTGCCATGCCGATGACTGCCACCTCCCGTGGAGCAGATTCCAAATACAAGGCCGCATCCCGCTGCGCGACATCGTCCCTTGGTTTCGCCTCTATGCTAGACCCAGCGATTTCGTTTTGAACTTGCAGCGTTAAAGCAGTCCCACGAACGTCAACCGGAATATCCCTTGCCGAAACCGTTCCAAGAATCTCTTCGTATAGCTTCTCTGCTAGCAGGCGAATATTTGGAACATCGTATAACCGTGTAGCCTGAAGGGTCAGCTGGAACCGTTCATTCAGCTTGCGGACCAGCTCTACACCGAGAATCGAGTCGAGCCCCAGCTCCGCAAATGAACGTTCCTGATCAATGGTCTCTTCATTGAGATAAAGCACGTCGGCCAGGTATGCCCGAATCTCTCGCTGAATTGTCTCCTTGGAAGGAACCTGGCTTGGCTCGCCCGACTCAAGCCTTCGGGGCATCAGATCCGCAACGGCCGCTTCCTCTGGCGATTCCGAGATTGGAAGCGGCGCCTCCTGGCACGAACGACGGCTCTCAATCCCTTGTGAGGATTCCAAATACGGCCCTAAGGCTTTCAAGCGCACTCGTCCGTCCGGACTATCGGCCTGTCTCTCCGAAGAAGCATTAAGCCGGTCGCGTATCAGTAAGCCAGTTTGGTTTCCGTCAAACCAACAGCGCTTCTGAACAAAGGAGTAGCCCGGCATGTGAACCCGCCTTGGCAATGGTTCTCGATACAGAACGTTCCAATCAACTGATTCTCCATTCGTCCAGCGGCACGCTAGTAAATGAGCCCGGTCGAGCGATTGCGGTGCCGCGTCACCATCCGGCCCGGATACATACAAATTAGGACTCACACTGCCCGTGAGAAATGATTTCAGCGCCTGGAGTACTTCGTCGAAGTCAGCAACAACCAGTGCCAGGCGCGCCTCGCGAAACGGTTCCCGTCCGGCTTGCAGCGTATAGGCTAAATTGCGAAGTACCGGCCTTGAAAACCCTGCTTCGGGAGTCTCAGCCTTCTCCAGAAAGCTTACCAACATCGCGGCACTGTTTCTCAGACGGTTTTGGTCCTTGCAGGCTAATGGAATAACAAACGAGCTCTCTGACTCGGATACCGGCCCAATATCCGGTTCGCGGTATTCCTCTAAAATTATATGGGCGTTGGTTCCGCCAAATCCGAATGAACTCACACTCGCTCGGCGAGGTAGCTCTTCTCCAGAGTCCGCCAGCAAAGGCTCCCACGGTGCCGTGTCGCGCATTAACCTAAAAGGTGTATCCCGCAGATCAATGAGCGAGTTGACCTCTTCGAGTTGCAGATTCCCCAAAAGCGTCCGGTGCTTCAGACAAAGAAGGACGGTTAACATTCCCGCGACTCCCGCAGCCGCCTCCAAGTGGCCCACAAATGATTTTACCGAACCCACTGCGCAATATGCTGAACCGGAACAAAAACTGCCCCCCTCAGGTCCATTCAATTCGGCCAATGCGAGCTTTAGCCCCTGAATCTCTATCGGATCACCGAGTCGAGTTCCGGTGCCATGCGCTTCGATATAGCTGATCGTCCGAAAATCAACGCCTGCGGTGCGATACAGTTCGATCAGCAGATCGGCTTGCGCGCGAGGATTGGGCGCCGTCAATGAAGCTGCATGACCTCCATGGTTTTCCGCTGATCCACGGATAATCGCATAGATGCAATCGCGATCAATCAAAGCTCGCCGTAGCTCTTTCAGGACGAGAATACCAACGCCTTCGCTGCGAACATACCCGTCGGCACCATCGGCGAATGGTTTACACACCCCTTCGTGACTTAGCATTCCCGCCCTATCAAATGAGACAGTCAAGGCCGGGTTCAATAGAACATTGACTCCGCCGGCGAGCGCCAACTCGCTTTTGCCGCTCCGAATCGCCTCGACAGCTCGGTGGATCGCGACTAACGAACTGGAACAAGCCGTATCGATGGACTCGCTAGGGCCGTGAAGATTCAACAAATAGGAGACTCGATTGGCCAGGATCGAATGGGAATAGCCGGTCGAGCTGTGGGGCTCGTTTTGTAGCCCATTCTCTTTCAAAAGATCACCATAGTCGGAACTGGCGACGCCGACATAAACCGCTGTACGGGTCCCAGACAACGAAGAAGGAACGATCGAGGCGTCGGCCAATGCCTGCCAAACGGTTTCCAGCAAGAGGCGTTGCTGCGGATCTAATAAATTGGCTTCACGAAGTGAAATACCAAAAAACTCCGGATCGAATTTATCGACGTCAGGCATGAAGCCACCGTGCCGCGCCAGCGTTTTGCCGGACTCTTTAATCGGGTCGCCATAGTACGCTTTCCAATCCCAACGATCACTCGGAACTTCCGTGATCAGAGATTCTCCCGAGCGGAGACTATTCCAGAATGTGTCCAGGTCTCGCGAGCCCGGCAGGATTCCGGCGAAACCCACCACCGCGACGCCTGCATCATCCGGCCGCACTTCTCGACTGTGTGGTGTCTGCTCGCTTTCAGTCGGAAGATCCACCCGGACAACCTTAGAAATTTCTGGGACGCTCAATGCAGGCTCGTGACACAGCCATAAAGATTGTGAATGCTTTCGGCAGAGAAATCGCCAGAAACGCTCCAATGTCGTATGCTCAAAAAAAACGGCCGGACTGATACCTATCGAATATCGGTTGTTAATGATATTAGCGAATTCAGTAAAACCGATCGAATTGAACCCGCAGTCCATCATCTGCGCTTCAAATTCTACCGCGCCTGCTGAAATGCCGAGGATTTCCGCGGACCAATTGATCAAATTGCATTTAACGCTTTCCTCGACCGCGGCTAATCTGGTTAACGAAGTGGTCGAGCACTCGCTCATGAGTCTTTCGACCTGAAGAGCCTCGCCACTCAGCTTTTCTGCTGTTCCATCAGTAAGATTCCCGTTTTTCTTCCCGAACGAATTCCTAACATCTCGAATCTTCCTCCGCGTCCCCGGAAATACGATAACCCAGGGCAATCGCGCTTGGAGAGCCCGACCCAGAGCGGCGACTCCCATTTCAGAATCAAGAAGTCCCATGCCAAGCAACTTTTCCAGTTCGACCTCACGCCCTCGGGTATCAACCATCCCGCCCTCCTTCCAAAGCGGCCACGAAATCGAGATTATACGCGGTGAGTCATCATTGTTCCGCCGTCGTGCGGCGTCGTATTCCGCGTAGCCGTCGAGAAAGCGGTTTGCGTAAGCGTAATCGGCCATACCTTCCTGCCCGAATAAACCGGCGATGGATGAAAACAAGACTATAAAGTCGACTGGCAGCGCCCGAGTTGCCCGATCAATATTAATTGTCCCAAGCACCTTGGCACGAAGCGTCTCTTCGGATTGTGACTTGGTCCGATGCGCGATGGCAGCCCTTCTCAAAGCACCAGCCGCGTGCAGAATGCCATTAAGCTTGCCATGTCTTGATCCAATCTCGGACAAGGTTCGCAATACCTGTTCGTAAGACCCTACGTCACACTGTAAAACGGTTACGCAACAACCATTACTTTCAATGCGCTTTATCTGCTCGAGTTGTTTCTCGTTCGGTTCCGAACGACTACTTAAAATGATGGCCGAGCACTCCCGCAAAGCAAACGCGGAGGCGATGGTTAAGCCAAGACCTCCCAGTCCACCCGTAATCCAATAGACACCGCTCTTTTGAAGGGGGAGATCCGCCGACTTACTCGTTAAATCGAGCAACTGAAGACGTCGCACCCAACGGCCGTCAGTTCTGTAGCAAACGTCGGTTTCATCCTCTCCCGAACCGGTGGACTCAAGCTGCAAAAACTCTTCGAACCTGTGGGAAGGAACCGTATTCTGAGAGTAAACATCCGCAGGCATCCCGATCAGTTGGATGCGCAAACCGGGGTACTCCTTTCGTGCGCTTTTTAAA
>CAZMNG010000010.1:0-16477 GCA_964567505.1 uncultured Chthoniobacterales bacterium | reverse complement strand
GCAATCGCAGCGGCGCGAACCGAACACGTCACCGGTAAGGCATTCGCTGTGGACTCGGACCAGCGTTGGCTCATCCGGCGAGATTGTTCCTTTGACCAAGGCGAGGTGGTGCACGTCGTCGATCACTGAGCGATACAGGTGCAGCCGGAAATCGCCGTATATAGTCGGCAGGTCGACGACCTCCAGGCGTTCGATCAACACTTCTCTGGCGCGGCGGTAGGCAATCAGACCTTCGATCGAGCAGATCTTGAGGTTGTGCTTCCGTTTGAACTCGAGCAGGTCCGGGAGCCTCGCCATTGAGCCATCCTCATTCACGACTTCGGCCAGAACACCGGCAGGCGACAGCCCGGCGAACCGTGCAAGGTCAACCGCGGCTTCCGTGTGTCCGGCCCGACGAAGCACTCCGCCTTCGCGGTAGCGCAATGGAAAGACGTGACCGGGCCGCACAAGATCCTGTGCCCTGGTGCTGGAATTGGACAAAAGCCGGATGGTACGCGATCTATCCGCCGCAGAGATGCCGGTCGTTACTCCTTCCTTGGCATCCACCGAGATTGTGTACGCAGTTCGCATCGATTCCGTATTGCGAACGGTCATCAGCGGTAAGTCCAGACGGTCGAGATCCTTGCCTTCCATCGGAACGCAGATGACGCCTGAGGTGTACCGGATCATAAAATTAATCAGTTCCGGCGTTGCTTTCTCCGCAGCCAGAATCAGGTCACCTTCGTTCTCGCGATTGGCATCATCGGTTACGATGACCAAGTGGCCTTGACGAATTTCGTCGAGGACCTCTTCGATCGGATCAAAAACAACGTTCATACGGTGTGATCATTCTCTTGGAATTTTGACTGCCGTCAAACTCGATAGGACACGAGTTTCCGCTTCCATCGTCGTTTGACGAGCGGGAGAATTCCCAGTACGAAAGAGGTCTAATGACGTTCCGATCCATATTTGTTGCCGGCCACGGGGGATTGGTCGGCAGCGCGATCGTACGCAATTTGCAAAGGAACGGGTTTCGCAACATCCTTGTTCGGACTCGTAAAGAGCTTGATTTAAGGAAGTTAGACGACGTTCAAAGATTTTTTGCCGAAAATCGGCCGGAGGCGGTGATCGTTGCGGCGGCCAAGGTCGGAGGGATAGTGGCAAACAACAATTATCCGGTCGAATTCTTGCTGGAGAACCTTCAGATCCAGAACAACCTGATTGCAACGAGCTTTGAATCCGGGGTTAAGAAACTGCTGTTCCTGGGCAGCTCCTGCATCTATCCGAAGTTGGCACCGCAACCGATCCATGAGGATTCGCTCTTAACAGGTCCTCTGGAGTCGACGAACGAACCGTATGCCGTGGCCAAAATAGCCGGGATCAAGCTCTGCCAAGCCTATGCCCGGCAATACGGCGCGGATTTTATTTCGGCAATGCCGACGAACATTTACGGACCCGGCGATAATTTCGATCCCGAAAAGTCGCACGTTCTCCCGGCGTTGATTCGCAAGGTGCACGAGGCCAAGGCGAATGGGCGTCGAGACGTCACTGTCTGGGGCACCGGTTCGCCTCGACGAGAATTTCTGCATGCCGACGATTTGGCAGACGCAGTTCGGTTTCTGTTAGAGAATTATCATTCGCCCGAAATCGTCAATGTTGGCTATGGCGAGGACATAACGATCCGCGAACTGGTGGAACTGATCGCTGAGGTCGTTGGCCTCGACATTGAGATACACGTTGATCCGAGTAAGCCGGATGGGACGCCGCGAAAGCTTTTGGATTCGACGCGGATTCGGACGCTGGGCTGGAAGCCGCAAATACCCCTAAAGGATGGGGTTACCGAGACCTACCAGTGGTTTTTGCAAAACGGTCCGGATCTCAAAGGGTGGACCAATTCAGGCGTAGTCAGCGTCCGGAGGTAAGTATTTGTGAGTACCGATTCAAGAGCATTAAAAATAGCAATTTCCAGTCATAGCGGCTGTGGGAACACCACTGCAACGAACAATGTTGGGGCCACGTTGGATCTCGACGTGGTCAATTACACTTTTCGGGACCTGGCGAATGACCTCAATCTGCCATTTGAAACGCTGCAACATCAGGCATCGAAGAGTAGAATTTACGATTTTCTTACCGATATGAACCTGATGCGCGCATCGTTACGGCCGCGGGTTGTCGTCGGGTCGCGTCTCGCAGGATGGCTAGTTGACGCAGACTTGAGGGTATGGCTGCATGCGCCGCTCGAGGCGCGGGCCAAGCGAATTTTTCAACGAGAACCGGACAAGCATGCCGGCTACGAGTCCGTGCTCTATCGCACGTTGCAGAGAGATGAGCAGAATCGGAAGCGGTATCTCGAAATCTACGGGATCGATATCAACGATCGCAGCGATTTCGATATTATTATCAACACTGAGAAACTGACGGCCGAGCAAGTTTCGAGTTTGATCGTGGCCGCAGCGCGTTGGGCGAGTCAAAACGAGCTGGATCGGGGAAATCCGCACCTTCTGCGGATTAGAAAGATCATTTCCGATAACTTGGAGATCGATCCGAAAATCCTGGTGGATGACGCCCTTTCGATTGACACGCGGGAGATTTATGAGCGGTTGCAGGGCGATGCGTCGTTATCGCCTCGGTTGATTACTTGATCGATTCGAGATCGGTCGATCGTGTGATCTTTACTCCGGCCGTCCGCATTGCCTCGATCGCCCTCCTCGAGTCGCCAGGCTGTAAATCGACACCCCGACATGCATCCTCGAGCAGGATCGTTTCGAGCCCGGCCTCGACGCTGTCGAGCCCAGAGAATTTGACGCAATAATCTGTTGCCAGGCCGCACAGAAAGATTCTGTCGACTTGCCGATCTCGCAGGTAATCTGCCAGACCGGTCGAGCGCTTCTTGCCGTTGTCGAAGAAACCGCTGTAACTGTCGAGTTCGGGGTCTGTCCCCTTTTTGAAAACTTTGCGAAATTTTTCCGTTTGGAGAGCGGTTGCAAAATCTGCGCCAACGGTCCCTTGAACGCAGTGGACAGGCCACAGGACCTGCGGGATTCCGTTCAGCTCAATCACGTCGCCCGGTACCCGATTCGGATGATTGACGGCAAAGCTGCCATGGGTCCGTGGATGCCAGTCCTGTGTGGCCAGGACAAGATCGAACCGATGTTGGATGGAGTTGATCACCGGGATTACCTCGTCGCCGTTTGTGACCGGTAACGCTCCGCCTGGCAGGAAGTCGTTCTGCACGTCGATGACAAGGAGAGCGTCCATGTTAGCAACTTCAATTGCGCGCGGCGATTAGTCGAGCAGCTCCGTTTTGAAATGTCCATTCCGGGCTTCCCGCATCAGGCGCGATTTGTCCATGTTCAGGCCCGTCTCCAATCCAACCGGGTAAATGTGCGGATTCAGAAGCCGTTTCACTCCGGCGTAAAATCGGCCGAGTTCCTTTTGCGCTAATGCACGAATCTGCGCAATCAAGGGGCGCTCGTAGACCAACTTGCCGTGTCGAAAAACAGGGACCAGCAGGTCATGGTACTTTGCTGAGCTTGGCATCCGCCTGGTGTTCGTCACATCCGCAATGTCGACGATCGTCCGTTCGGCCGGTTCTCCGTCCAATTCGTCGTAAATCATGTCCGCCAGGTATTCCTTACGGTCTGCAAACCGACGGACCTGAAGTGAGCCGGGATTTGAAACCTTCGCTGTTTGTTCGGACAATTTGACTTTCTTTTGCCAGGGACCATCGCCAACGCGGATAGCGCCCAGTTTGTAGACACCACCGAGCGCGGGTTGATCGAACGCCGTGATTAATTTTGTACCGACACCCCAGAGATCAATCAATGCGCCTTGTTCCTTCAGACTGGCAATGACGTGCTCGTCGAGATCATTGCTCGCAATGATTTTGGTCGCCTGAAACCCGGCTTCGTCCAGAATGCTTCGCGCTGCAATGCTCAGGTAGTTCAGATCTCCGGAATCCAAACGGATGCCGATCAGATCCTTCCCGATCGATCGCAAACGCCGGCCGATCTCGACGGCATGATGAATTCCTTCGATCGAATCGTAAGTATCAACTAAGAAGACGCAGTTTCCGGGCAGCGCATTCGCATAGGCTTCGAATGCTTCAAGTTCAGTTTGGAACGACATCACCCAGCTGTGGGCCTGTGTTCCGCTCACCGGAATCCCAAAGACCTTTCCGGCGAGGACATTAGACGTCGTCGCGCAGCCACCGATGTATGCGGCACGGCTCGCCGCGAGCGCGCCGTCCGGCCCATGCGCCCGGCGCAGTCCGAACTCCATCACCGGGTCCCCTTTTGCTGCGAGACAGACCCTGGCGGATTTCGTGGCGATCAACGTTTGGAAGCCGATGATGTTTAGAAGAGCCGTCTCGAACAATTGGCCTTGCAGCAGGGAGCCTGTCACTCTTAAAAGCGGCTCATGGGGAAACACGACGTTGCCTTCCGGGATCGCGTCGATATCGCAATTCAATCGCAACGTCTCAAGGTAAGCCAGGAATTTTGTCTCGAATATCGCCTTGCCGTCGTTTCCACGAAGTTCTGCCAGGTACTCGAGGTCGTCGGAGCGAAACGAAAAATTCTCGAGATAATCGATCGCGTCGCTCAACCCGCAAGCAATCGCGTAACCACCTTGAAACGGTTGCTGGCGGAAAGAGAGGTGAAATACGGCCTGGTAATCCAGCATACGGTTCTTCCAATAACCATATGCCATCGTGAGCTGATAGAGATCGGTGAGCAGTGCAGGCGGTACGCGGTCTTTCGTTGTCATCGCTTCCAAAGCTTGAGCGACGGTTCAAAAGGGATTCGGCTGCTCAAACTACCGGAGAAAGAAATCAACCTCATTATCGTAGCCGTTGAACGGATCCGGCATCGGCAAGTAATCCTGGCTTTCGAGCGCGATGGAGTCCCAATTGACGATGTACGGCAGATTTCGTTTTTGAAATTGGGATACGGCACGGGAACGACCCTTTGCTCGCGTATTCTGGGGCGGCGTGGACATTGCGTCTTCGCGTCGGACGGCGGCGTTGAATTCGCCGATGGCCTTCGGTGGTTTCAGAGCGAAAAACAAGCCCTTGGTTGGATTGACGTTGTGATATTCGAGGTCCAGGCTTTGCAGCCACGGATCCTGCCAGCTTAATCCCTCTTCTTCCATGAACATGTTGAGCAGCCACCTTTTCGAGATCCAGTCGACCCCTCCAATCAAAAGCTCCGGCTTGCTCCGAATCGCATCAAGGGTGAAACTCCAGCTATCCAGTATCCAGTCTGTTTCCTCATCTTGACCAGAGAGATGGCGGTGGGCGTGCTCGAGAAATTGGTACTGAATATCGAGAGCGCCTTGTTTGGTGCCGTCGTCCATTTCGACAAGCCAGTTACCGTCCGGGTCGCGTGAGATCTCACGGGTTGCCAGGACGGCGTCGCGTAAAGCGATGTGAGTCGGAAGCAGATTTTCCTCGAGCAGAGTTAGAACGCACACGGTTGTCCCTACTTTCAACGCCGTGGCAAAAGGGCTCATATTCGAGTCGCCGATCAATAGATGCAACCGCCTGTATTTCCGGTAATCGGCGAGCGGTTCATCGCGCGCATTGATGATCGCACGGTTGAATTGCACCCACTGGTAGATGTCGTTCACGATGTGGTCCGCACGCTGGCTGATCTGGTAATTCACGTGCCCCGGCCTATCCGGCAGCTCGAAATCGAACGCGAGAGGGTTCGCTTGTCCAACCCGGCCAGCGCCGGTGAATATCTGGCGCGTGGCCAGGAACGCCAGTAGCGACGCCAGCACTGACGGAGTGAACTGTGCTTCCCGACGCATTAAATAGTTTTCGTGGCAACCGAAGGTGGCACCGGTGTGATGGTCGACGTTGTTCTTCAGGAAAGCGACTTGATCTTCGATTCCCATCTCCTTGACTGCCCTGTTCAATAAAAGATCCCCGGCGATGTCGAATGAAACCAAGTCCTTCAGATCGAGGCATTCGGGCGACGAATACTCAAGATGACCCATATCGAGGTAAAGCCGGCCACCGTTCAAAAGAAAACCGCCGTTCCCCGGCGGTTCTTCGTAGTCCCGATAGTGCAAGTCGATTGCCCCGACGTGGCATTTCCGAAACAGATAATTCTTCACTTTCACCGGCCACGCATCCGCCTGGCTCTGGGCCTGGTCTTCCGAGATTAAACATCCGTACTCAGTCTCGAGACCTACGATTCGGTTCATCGGTTCGCAGCTTCGAACGAAAACTTCGCCCAAGCAACCGAGAACTCCAGTATAGGACCGATGCGACCTGGATGGCCCATATGGGTTATATGGCCTCTCCCTTTGGCGTCGTGGGTTAGTCTTTGTTTTCGGGCTTTTTCTTTTCCTTGGGAGAGGGGGCGTGTTGGGAGGGTGCTGGGTCGGCGGGTTTGGAGACGTGGGCGGCGGCAACGCGGTGTTCAGCAGGTGGCTGACTTTCGCGCTGGACGACGGCGTGGGATTCCGGCTGACGAGATTCAGGGCTGGGTGGTGGTGTCGGTTTTTTCGTTTCTTCCTGTTTGGGTCTTTCCGGGGGCGTGTGGCCGGTGGGCCTTTCTTCAGAGTGTGCCGCTTTGACCTCGGATTCGGGTTTACCTGGTTCGGAGGGGCCTTTTTTTGCTTCGGAGCCGGGCAATTTTTCGGTCGACCCGGGAGCTGGCCCGGTTTTGGGCTCACCTGTCGAGACTTCGCGCTTTTTCTCCGGCTCAGTGTGAGGTGGCTTAGGCTGTCCGGCCGGTGTGGCCGTGGGAGCCTGGAGGGATGATTTGACCTCTGAGTGTGATACGGGGTTGCCGTTACCCGGTCCACCTCGATTGGGCGACTGGGCGCCAGGTGTAGTGGCAGCCTGGATCTGTGGCTTGACGGGGAGACCTGGCTTCGTGGGAAGATTCTTTGGAACTGGACCCTCCTGAGCGAATTTCTGCCGAAGTTGTTGGGCCTGCGCTTGAGGAACGTTTTGCCAACCTCGGTTTACTTGGACCTTCCCGAGCTGCCTGGCAACCTGAGGAGGCGCAGCTGCAACCGCCTTCAGAGTGTGCGGAGGAGCTGCAACGTTGAGCTGATTGCCTTGAACGGAAGTTTTGAATACAGCATCAGGCTGTGTCTGGGCGACGTAGTTCAGTTTGTAGCTCGGAAGGGCCTGGCCCGCTCGCTGCTGGACGAGTTGCGCAATTCGTTCGTGTTCGGGGCCGAAATTATTAACTACATTATTAACATACGTAATATTCGTGATGTTGGTCGTTTGCTGAATGATTTGCAGGCTCTGTTGTTGCGGGAGGCAGAATTCTCTGTAGGAAGGGCGAGCGAAATCGGCGATTCGGATGAAGGCGTACGCGGCAGGGCCGATGTCGTAGTAGCTGTCGGACCAATGATGGAATCCGAAATTGGGTTCAAACCGGGATTCCGGCGGAAGGGGCGCCCAACCGACATAATCGTCGTCGGAAGTGTGGCGCCAGGAGACCCAAGCCGGGCCCCAGTTGCTACCGGGAACCCAAATCCACCCCACTTCATCCACCAGAATCCAACGTCCGTAATGATATGTTGCCCACCCGAAGTCTTCCTCTGAATCCCAGTACCAACCTCGATCGGTCCAGACCCAGTGGCCGTCTGCGTAAGGACGCCAATCGGGCGTAGAAGCTGCAATGTCCGGTTGCCAGACGTATCCGTAGTCATCATCGTAAAACCAATGTCCGTCCGCAGAGAGCCGATCGTAGAAGACATCATAGCTGCCGTCTGAGTCCGATTCCGTGCCGGCTTCGGAGTCGGCCTGCCTGAAATAATCGACATGCGCAGAGGCGTGATGAACCGCCGGCCGTGCGGATGGTGACGCAGATGCGATTCGCAGGGTCATGACTGCGACCGGAATGACGAGTGTGAGCGCATATCTATGCATAGGGAAGGTTGATAGGTTGGACATTAGACATGTAGTACTTATTCAACTGCCGGAATCGATTGGACCCCCCCACAAAGATTCAAAGCTGCAAAAGGTGGAGGCACCACCTTGGCGGCTAAGGTCCTGTGGTTTATGGGCAATACTCAAAAAAGAGTTGCGCTGGCGCCTGACGATAGAATTGATTCCCGGATGAGTTCTTCCGTCAGGGTTCGTTTTGCGCCTTCACCGACTGGTTTCTTGCACGTTGGAGGAGCGAGAACCGCTCTGTTCAACTGGCTGTTTGCGCGTCACCATCATGGGACGTTTTTGTTGCGGATTGAAGACACGGACAAGAGTCGGGAGCGGGAGGAGGCGGTTCAGGTCATTTATGACGGGTTACGGTGGCTGGGATTGGACTGGGATGAAGGTGCGCAGGTCGGCGGCGAGTACGGCCCGTATTTTCAAAGTGAGCGAAACGCAATTTATGAAAAGTATCTGAACCAACTCCAAGCCGAAGGGCTCGTGTACGACGACGCCGGTGCGATTCGGTTCCGATCACCGCGGAAACCGGTGATCGTCGACGACATCGTGTGCGGACGGATTGAATTTGATCGCAGCATGGATCCTGACATGACGATTCGCCGCCCGGATGGATCGTGGATTTTTCATTTTGTAAATGTTGTCGACGATGTTGAGATGAAAATCTCTCACGTGATCCGGGGAGAGGATCATCTGACCAATACATCAAAACATGTCGAACTCTACAATGCACTGGGTGTTGCTCCTCCCAACTTTGCGCATATTCCGCTGATTCTGAACCGGGATGGCTCAAAGATGAGCAAGCGGGACGCCGGGGCGAGTGTCTCAAGTTACATCGATCAGGGGTACGCCCCGGAGGCTGTCCGGAATTATCTGTGCCTGCTTGGTTGGTCTCCGAAAGACAATCGTGAAAAGATCGACATCGAAGAAGTCATTCAACTGTTTGATCTGGCGAGGGTGAATCGTCGCAACGCTGCGTTCGACCTGGACAAGTGTTATTGGCTCAACGGGCAGTATATTCAGCACATGCCCTTGGCTCGATTCCGCGAACTGAGCGAGCCATTTATTCGCAAAGCGGGTCTTGCAATCAGCGACCAAAACTATTTGCTGAAGGTGCTCGAGATCGTGAAGGAAAAGATCAAACTGTTTAAAGACGTCCCGGACTGGATTGGTTACTTCTTCACTGAGAATTTTCCATTTGAGCCCGAGGCCGTCGAGAAAACCCTGAAAAAGCCCGGTGCCGGCGATCGGCTGACCCGTCTTCGAAACAAGTATGGTGAAGTCCACGAATGGACGGCCAGCGGACTTGAGTTGGCGCTCAAACAGGTCGCGGCCGAGATCGGATGCAAAACCGGCGAACTGGTGCACCCGGCTCGAGTGGCGGTAAGCGGGCGCTCGGTCGGCCCCAGCCTCTATCACATGCTGGAGGTCATGCGCAAAGACCGGGTTCTCCAGCGGATGGACCGGACGTTGCAAAAATTCGTTTAGGGGATGAAATCGCTCACACTCGATGCGTTGCGCGGATCGACCGCCGTCGATCTCCGACTTTTAGTGCTTGGGGATCCAATCGACCACTCTCTGTCTCCGCCGATGCAGAATGCCGGGCTGGAGTTTTTGCGTCTCCCGTACCGATACGGGAGATTGCGAGTAAGGCCGGAAGATCTGGGAGTCGCGTTTCAGGTTTTGCGGGAGAAAAGTTTCATTGGCTGGAACCTGACGTTGCCGCACAAGCTGAGGGCACTTGAATTACTGGATCGGCTCGACCCGCTGGCTGAGCGGCTTCACGCGGTCAATACGGTAGTGAATCGCTCTGGCCGGCTATTCGGGTTCAATACAGACGGGTCGGGCTTGGTCGCGGCGATCTCGGAAGCGTTCCAATGCGATCTGTGCTCGGTTCGGATTGCGCTGCTTGGGGCGGGTGGCGGCGCCGGTCAGGCGGCTTCACGCTATCTGGCCGGCCTGAATGTCCCGGTCCTGATCCTGCTCAATCGTACGATTGATAAAGCCGCGCAATTGGCGGCGGAGCTCGCGGCAAGTTCGAAATCGCGAATCAAGGTTGAACCTTGGGAGAACCTCGCCAGCGTATGCAAAGAAGTCGATCTCATCATCAACGCTGCGACCGTTGGTCCGTCCCCGGAAACACTGAGGGCGCTCGAAGCGCGTCATCTGGTCTTTGATATGGTTTACGGGGTGCAGGAAACACCGCTCGTGAAATTCGCCCGCACAAAAGGAGCTCGGTCCGTCGATGGTCTCTTGATGCTGCTTTACCAGGGGGTATTCGCATTCGAAATCTGGTTCGGAAAACCGGCTCCGGCGGCTCGGATGCGCGAGGCACTGTTCGCGGCGGCCGGGAGAGGTTGATTCATGGTGAAGTTTCGCTATGCAGGTTGCCATGCTTTCCGAAGCTTTCGGCAATGCTCGGGCTCGACTGGTCCGTACCGATCAAGTCAGTCACTTCTGCGGACTCTTCCCGGCGCGTAAGTTTAACACCGACGAGCTTACTGATCCCGTGTTCTTCCATCGTTACACCGTACAACACATCGGCTTTGGCAATTGTGCGTTTATTGTGTGTGATGACAACAAATTGGCTCTGGTGGACGAACCGGTCCAGGATCCTGGTGAAGCGATTGATGTTCGATTCGTCCAAGGGCGCGTCCATTTCATCGAGCACGCAGAATGGGCTCGGCTTGACCATGTAGATCGCGAACAGGAGAGCAACAGCGGTCATTGTGCGTTCACCGCCGGACAACAATGAAATTGATTGCAGCTGCTTGCCCGGGGGCTTCGCAATGATTTCGATGCCGCTTTCGAGAGGGTCGACATCATCGACAAGCAGGAGATTTGCTTTTCCGCCGCCGAAGAGCTCGCTGAACATCTCTTGAAAGTTCTTCCTGATTTGTTCAAAGGTTTCCGCGAACAGCTCTTTGGTAGTTGCATTGATCTTGTTAATCACGTCGAGCAGCTCGGTTTTGGATTTCACAAGGTCGGCGTGTTGCTCGTCGAGGAATTTTTGGCGCTCCTCGAGTTCGTCGTACTCCTGGATGGAATCCAAGTTCACCGGACCCATCGCGTCGAGGCGCTCAGTCATTTCTGCAATCGCACTTTGGACAAATTCCCAGTCGATTTCTTGGGATCCCGCAACATCGGCGGCTGGATGTTGTGCGTTAGAGTCGTCAGCCTGTTTTTCGATCCGTTTTCGTTGTTCCCGAAGGCAAACCTGAAACGCGTACCAATCCGGTTCGATGGCCGAGAACTCCACGTGGTAGCGTCGTGCAACGTGCTCGCGAATATTGTCCAAGCGAAGGTGCAATTGAGTCGATATGACATCCTGCCGGCCGCGGTTATCCTGGCAATCGGACAACTCTTTTCGCAGGTGGCGCAGGCTCAGATTCACCGCTTCGAGCGCTTCGACGCGTTGGGCTCGATCATGCTGAAGGCCTTCTTGCTCGGCTTGAGCAAGCAACTGGTCGATCTGCAGTTGTTGGATTTTCATCCGTAAGCCTGCATTTTCATCGGAAAGTTGCTGGATCCGCGCTGCATAGTTCGAAATATCACGCTCACGGCTGGCAATCAATTCCAGCAGCTCGCTCAGACGGACAGCCATCGGTTGGCGTTGTCTTTGCAGGTTCTCCCTTCGCTGGCGTTCGGTCGCAACTCGGACTCGAAGTTCGTTCAGAACATTGGTCAATCCCTCTTCGGCGCTGCGCAGTGATTCGACCTCGGTGAGTGTGGTTGTTAGCTCGGCCTGTAAGGCTGCGAGCGCTGAATTGCTCTCCGAGAGGACCTGCTCAAGGGAACCCAGTTTCTCGGTAGCTGCTTCGAGGCGTTGACGGTCGTTATTCTGCTCCCATTGCAAGCTCTTCAGTTTTCCCGCTGCTTCTCGCAACTCGCGATCCAGCAGGGAAAGCTGACCCTGCAAGGTTGAGGCGTGAACCTGTTCGCGCTGGGCCGCCTCCCGTTTCTCGCGCACAGCTTGCTCGCACTGTTCGACTCGGGTGCGTAAACGTGCCTGGTCAAGTTCAAGGTTCTCAACGATCCGGCGGGCTTCGGCACACTCTTGTTCAAGCTGGCGGATTTGAATTTTGCGTCGAAGAACTGAGCCGCCGTCGTCTTTGTTGACTCCGGCGTGGACGACCCCATCAGAGGAAACGTATTCTCCGGAGACCGTGACAATGGCGAGGTCGGGCCGGTTGTTTCTAAGTTCAAAGGCAGACGCGAGGTTGGAGGCGAGAACAACTCGGTCGAGCAAACGTGCGACAAGAACCGCTCCGCTCTGCTCACACTTGATTTGGTCCAGGGCCCACCCGAGCGCGCCTGCCGGCAGAGTTTCCTCGGATGTGGCGGGCTTCTTTTGCGAGGGCGCAAAGGGAATGACTGCCGCGCGACCAAATCTATTTTTGGCCAAGTCCTGTGCAATCGATTCTCCGATGAGCGGTTCGCGGACCAAAATTGCTTGCAGATGCAGTCCGAGCGCAGCTTCGATCGCCGGTATGTAATCGCTGTTGACCTCGATCAGGTTTGCGAGCGCACCCACGATAGCTGCGCGATAAAGCTCAGGTTTGTCTAACCCTTTGAGCACCGCCTGTGTGCCCGAACCGAATCCGGCGCCTTCTTGATTTAACTGTTTCAGCACTTCGAGCTTGGATTCGCGCTCGGTCACTGTTCGGCGATTTGCAGCGAGCGTGCCCTCGGTTTGCTGCAGATCCTTCCTGGTATTGGCTAGTTCGTGTTCAATGTCGCTGAGTTCGTCCCGGCTCGATTGCAGTTTCCCGGTAACAAGTTCCAGATCGCGGCTTGTGGTCGATACAAGGTCAACGAGATGGGTTTGCGTCGATTCGGTCTGCGTCAACTCTCTTTGCAAGAGCTCGAGGCGCGTTCCGCAGGCTTCTTTCTGGCTTAACGTGATCGAAAGCTCGCCTCGTCGCGCCGCGATCTGATTTTCCTGGTGCCGGATCTGACGCTGGATCTCTTGAATGGATCGCTCGAGGTCGTGTCGCCGGGACCGCAGCAGGTTGGCTTGATCCTGCTGATCCTTGAGCTGTTGTTCTTCAAGACCTAGTGATTCAAAAATTGCAGTGAGCTGATGGTCGGTTTCGTCCAGCTGGTTCTGCTGCGCCAAAACCTTTCGCTCAGCCGCCTCGACGTCCGTCTTGTACTGTAGCGATAACGTAGCTGCTTCCGCAGCGCGTTCGTCGTTGAATTCGATTCGGTTTGAGGCGGAGTCTGCCTGGTTTCTCAAATCCTGCACGCGCTGATGCCTGTTCGCGATCTGCTCTTCAAGTGACTCAAGTTCCCTGCGTTGTTCACCCACGCCGAATTCGTGCGAGTCAACCTGTTCTTCGAGTGACTGACGCAAATTCTGGAGGCGCTCAATTTCTTTCGTCGCCTCCGCGATGGCGACAGCGATGTCGTCATGCGATTTGCGACTGAAATGCGTATCCAGCGTCCGGAGGTCATCAAAAAGCGATTTGTACCGTCTGGCTTTTCCCGCTTGACGTTGAAGCGACCCGATCTGGCGCTTCACTTCTTTCATGATATCCGCTAGCCGAATCAGGTTTGCGTCGGTGTACTCCAGCTTTCGCAACGCCTCTTTCTTTTGCGCCTTATACTTCGTTATGCCAGCTGCTTCTTCAAAAATAGCCCGTCGATCTTCGGGACGCGAACTGAGGATCTGGTCGATCTTGCCCTGTTCCATAATGGAATAGGCAGTCCGGCCGATCCCGGTATCCATGAACAGCATCTGGATATCTTTCAGGCGGCAAACCGTATTATTCAGGAGGTACTCAGATCGCCCGTCCCGAAACACGCGGCGTGAGATTCTGATTTCGTTGTACTCCGTTCCGAGATCCTTCTCGCAATCCGCAAACGTGAGGGAGACTTCCGCCATGCCGACTGCCTGTTTGCTCTCCGTTCCGCTAAAAATAACATCCGCCATTTCGCCGCCGCGAAGAGCCTTAGCCGATTGCTCGCCGAGTACCCACCGAATGGCATCGAGAAGGTTCGACTTTCCACATCCATTCGGGCCGACGATCGCTGTGACGCCCGGGTGAAACGTCAGCACGGTCTTGTGAGCGAACGACTTAAATCCGATCAATTCGAGCGATTGAAGGTACATGAAACTATGTCCGAAAGGGTAGTGGCGAACCGCGCCGGTGACAAGATCGAAAATACAACATGTTGACCGTTTTGGAGTGAACTCCTCAATATATTGGGGAATCCGAGGCCAACGCTTGAATATCTGACCTGTCCCTGACCCGAAAATCTCGCATCTGGGGCGAGTAGATTGGGCCGGGTGGTCAGTGAATCCCTTCGCGTCTGATTGGGGGTTGTGTTTTGGTAGAGACGATTATGGACCCATTGGACGACCTCTTTGAGTTTTTGCGATTTCCTTCCGTCTCTGCGGATAGTCAGTTTAAGAACCATGTCGAAGCTTGCGCGGATTGGCTGGTCGGCCGATTGCACAAAGCGGGGCTTCAAGCGGAGAAACGTGCAACGCCTGGACAGCCGGTTGTATTTGCCCGAAATCAGCATCGACCAGGTCGCAAGACGGTCCTGATCTATGGTCATTATGATGTTCAGCCGCCGGATCCGCTCAGTCTATGGGAGACGCCGCCCTTCGAGCCGGTTGTGAAAGGGGACAAGATTTACGCCCGAGGAGCGGCAGACAACAAGGGGCAAATCCTGGCACACGTCCTCGGCGTCGAGTCTACGATCCGTGAGCAGGGCGACTTGCCGGTGAACCTGGTGTTTCTGATCGAAGGTGAGGAGGAGGTTGGAAGTCCGAATCTGACAGCGTTTCTGAAGGTAAACAGATCCGAGTGTGCCGCGGATGTCGTTGCGATTTCCGACACTGTAATGGTCGCGCCGGGGATGCCGACGCTGACTTATGGGCTACGGGGGGTATTGTGCCTTGAAGTCCGATTACGTGGACCGTCGGCGGATCTTCACTCTGGAATTTTTGGAGGGTCGGTCGCAAACCCGGCGACGGTGCTGAGCCGGATTATCGCTCGGCTCCATGATGACTCGGGGCATATCGCGATTCCCGGATTTTACGATCGTGTTTTGCCGTTGAACGCGTGGGAAAGGGAACTTTGGGAGCAGCTCCCGACTTCCGAGGACGCATGGCTGGCAACAACCGGTTCCCCGCGGTTATCCGGCGAGGCAGGGTACAGTTTTCTTGAGCGGGTCTGGGCTCGGCCGACAGCGGAAGTGAACGGCATCGGAAGCGGCTATCAAGGGGAGGGAGCGAAGACGATTATCCCGAGCCGGGCCACGGCCAAGCTTTCGTTTCGCCTGGTGCCCGATCAGGATCCGAACGAATTGCGCCCGTTGATCGACGAATTTTTGAAGGAGAACTGCCCCGATACGGTCGAGATGGAGATCGTCGGACAACACGAGGGCAGACCGTATCTCGTGAAACCGGATTCGTCGTTTGCGAAGGCTGCGCAAAAAGCGCTTGTCGACATCTTCGAAAAGCCGGTGGCGTTCATCCGAGATGGGGGGAGCATTCCGATCACGCAATCATTCAAGGACGTGCTTGAGATCGATACACTCCTGCTGGGTCTCGCATTGCCGGACTGCAAGGCTCACTCGCCGAACGAGAGTTTTTCAATTGAGAATTTTCACGCCGGAATCCGTCTAAACAGAAGGCTGCTTGAACGGATTGCCGAGGCATGATCGGGAGGACTAGCGTTTTTTGTCTGCTATGGTTTGCGGGATCTTTGTCTTCCCGTGGCGGCGACGCCAGCGGTCTGAGCGGTCTGAACCGATCTCTGAGCAACTTCGAGAACCGTGCCCGGAATGCATTTGTCGAAGATGCCGGCGAAGAACCGAGCCCTGCGCCAAAGCGGCACAGCAAATCCAACAGCAGTCGTACCGCCACACGCCACAAAGCCTACAAGCACTCAGCCGCCGGGAAGTCTTCCCCGGGCACGGAAGTGGACGTGTCCGATGGCGGGCAGAAAACGCATTCTCGGTCGGAATCTGTCGCGAAATCGAAGCGCGAACGTGCGCGATCCGATGACGATGGGTCGGCGGTGCCGAACTCGACGCCGAACCCGAGCGCTACCCCGGCGCCGGGTGCCGGTGCCGTTTCCGACCAGAAGACCGGTGCTACTGTTTCGACGGCCTCGATCAAGCCGGAAGCGCTCGAGGGTTTCTTCCGGCAGCCAATTGAGGTTCAGCAACTGATTCGAAGTTCACTCGCGCTTACAGAGCAGAATCTGAGTTACAAATATGGTTCTGCGGATCCGTCGGCGGGCGGCATGGATTGTTCCGGGTTCATCTATTACGTCTTGAGCAACGCGGGCTGCAAGGATGTGCCGCGGGATTCGGCAGAGCAATACGCCTGGGTTCGGAAGCAGGGAGACTTTCGTGCCGTACTGAGCCGGAGCGCGGATTCATTTGAGTTCAATGAACTCAAGCCCGGGGATCTTTTGTTCTGGTCGGGCACGTATGAGGCTGACCGGGATATTCCAATCACGCACGTCATGATCTACCTCGGCAAAACGAAATCCGCTGGAAAGCCGGTGATGGTCGGTTCGACCGATGGGCGTTCCTATGATGGTATTCGGAGATACG
>CAZMNG010000009.1:0-16743 GCA_964567505.1 uncultured Chthoniobacterales bacterium | reverse complement strand
AAGAGCAGTGTCCGAGACGCCAAAGATTTCTCGGAGCACACCGAGCCGTTCGAAGGCGTCCCAAGGGTTTGCGAGCGTGTACAAGACTGAAACCGGCCAGGTAAACGCCGGGACCGCCTCCCAGTTAATTTTCTGATTACGATACGCGAACGGCAGCGATCTTTTCCGGAGCTGATCGGCACAGAGGGAGAGCCATTCGTGTCGCGGGGCGATGATTGCCACCTGACTCCAGGAGCGAATCCCGAGGCCGGCTTTGCCCTGATCCGCTAACCACGCCGCAAGCGTCCCGCATTCTTCCGAGAAGATCTGGTCGACGGGTCTCTTTGGCCCCGGCTCGGACGGCGGGATACGAATCCGGCCGGTGTAGCCGGTTCCGGCGTCCAGGTCGGCCAGAAGGTCATTGTAAGGAAGCTCAGATTTGCTGATTACAGCGTTCTGAAAAATGCGATTTACGGTTTCGACTACGGACTTCTCGCAGCGTCTGGTGCACCGGAACCGGAGGAGGCCACCGGTCTCACTTTCGCGGAATCGTTCGTTTAGATCATGATAGAATTCGGGTGCAGCTCGCTCGTAGATGGATTGACGCGGATCGCCGACCATACTGAAACGACCCGGGCGCGGTCCGGCGCCACCGGTTTCGAGCCAGGTGCCGGCGACCTCGCCAACCGGGCGCGTGATCTCGATTAGGATCTCGAACATCAATTGTTCGGTATCCTGCGCTTCATCGAGAATGACGCTGTAGTCCCGTCTTCTGAGCCGGTCGAGAATCGCCTGGTCCTCGAGCAATCGGCGGCAAAGGGCGATTTGATCATCAAATGTCACGATGCCCTGGCGATGACAATCCGCTTGAAACTTTGCGGCGATCTCGTTTGCAACCGACAAGGACGCCTCTTCCAGCCAGGCAACAAGCGGGCCGAGAACGCTGGAACAGGCCTCCGCCAAGCCTTCCGCGCTGGTGCCCGCCATCGGAACGGTGAGCCCGGACTGGTTGTTGTCCAAGCGGATTTTGAACTTTCGGAACTCGGCCAGAATCTGTTCTTTGCGTTGCAGGCTCTGTTTGCGGACGGAACAACTCTCAAGCAGCGTGAGATCGAGGTTCGGCGGCGAAACGGATGGTACGGAGCGGGATGTCGGTTGCGATATTTGAGCGGCAAGGTCCAGAAGATCCTGCCAGGTGCAAAATCGCAAAGTCTGGCTGACCAGCGGGTTTTCGGCGAACATCCGGCTGAACTCCGGGTTACCGACAAACTCCAGCCAACCCCTCTCTCGAACGGGATCAGTCGGTGTAACGAGTTGGTCGGGCAACCGCAGGTGCGCCTGATATTCCCGGAGCAACCGAATGCAGAAGCTGTGAATCGTCCCAAAGAAGGTCAGTTCCAACCGTTGCAGAACGGCGCGCGCAGACGCGCTCCGGAGCGTTTGCAACAGGGTCGACCGAATCCTGCGCTTGAATTCGCGTGCGGCGTTGTTGGTATAAGTCACCACGATGAGTTGAGGCAGCAAATCGTCGGGCCCATCCGTTGCAATCGTCACGATCCGATCGACCACCGCACGCGTTTTGCCGGCTCCAGCACTCGCGATAACCGAATAATTCTTGTCGATTCCCCGGCAAAAAAGGTCTCGAGCCGCTTGGTCTGTGAGATTCAGTTCCACGTCAACTCGAGTTTGCTTTCCAGAATAGCGGCGTCGATCGGGAGGGTCGCAATTGGGAGTTTCTCGGTCGACTCCCACTTTTCCGCGGGCCGGCGCCCGAATTTTCGCTCTGATTGAAGACGCGCTAATCGTTCTGTGAGGCCGGTCAGTTCTTCGCTGGGCGGCAAGTCGAGTGGCTTGAGGCTGTCTGGCCTGACCAGAAGGAATTCGATGCCACGTGCTCCGTGGAGTTCGGCCAGGATCCGGTACCCAAGAAATTGCAGGTTCTCCCCTGATTCGGCGTCAAAGCGCTGGACTCGTCTCGACGTCTTGAAGTCGCAGATGAGAGGGGCCGTCGAGTCAATGTTCTCGCGATCGGACAGTATCAGGTCGGTCCGTCCTTCCAGTTTCAGGTCGCCGCTTGCGGTCGATAACGCGCCTCTTGACGTGGCTTCAGAGTGATACCATCGGCCCTCTTCAAATCGCCTGCTCACCTGGTCCAGCATTTGGGTCGCGAACGTGAACGCTTTGCTGAGAACGGTCTCCCACCAAAGATCAGGGCCCTCGGGCATCAGTTCCTTACGCTTCCTCGCAAGTTCGATCTCCATGGCCTGCAAAATCTGCCTGCAGGCTTCCTCCCGGCTCCATTTCGCTAATGGGTCGAGCGCCAGGAATTGGCCGGATCCGGCAAATCCGCGCTGGAGCAATCGGTGCGTGAGTCGACCAACGCTCATGGGCGCCGACCGAACAAATCCACGGTCAAACTCCCGGCCGCAATTGAACATCGATCTGAAGGCGAATGTCGCAGGCGTTTTGAATACAGCCTCCAACTCCGACGGATGCCATGCCGTAACCGGAACATTGATTCCGCTAAAGCTCAAAAAATAGTCGTCAAACGGTCTGTTTGGATCGAAACGGCCCCGAGAGATTTCTGCGAATCTTGCGGTCACTTTATCGTGAGTCTGTACCGGTTCGGTGCGCACACACGTTATCTTGGCTTTGAGGAACTCGGCGCTGAATGTCGAGAGATTGTTCGGGACCAATTCGATTCCCTTTTCGTCCAGTTCATATCGGGCGAGAACCAGATTCTTTTTTGCGGCGTACGCAAGCTGCAGATAACGCTCTTCCTGCAGTGCGCGCTGCTCGGAAGCGGTCAGAATCAGGAACTGTTGTTGCCGAAGCTGGATTTTTATTTCGTCGGATACTAACGGGTTTGGCGCCGGCGCCAACGGCCACGCATCCGCAATCGAGTCGGCCAGGATAACACAATCCCAGGAAGTTCCGTGTGCTCTTGAGGCGGTGGTCACGCAGACTTTCGAGTAACGATGATGTGACTCAGGATGCGGTTCTCGAGCCTGGGTCGACAGCGAGCGGATCACGAACTGCAGGAAAATCCGAGAGAGAGATATCCGCCCGTCGAGCAGCGCCCCTAAGCCGCGCCAGACCGGACGCTCGCCGGAAAAACTGAGCGAGGCCAACGTTGCTTTATGCGCGTCCACGGTGATCGAAATCCGCTCCAGAAGCGCCTCCCAGAGCTGCCACAACTCGTTCCAGGCGGCTTTTTCGGGAATTGGTTGCACGGCTTCCTCAAGGTCACGCATCCAGGAATAACGCTCCCGAAGTTCGTCTGTGATCAGACCACCGACCGAACGGGTCTGACGGAGTTCAAAGGATCGCAGTAGCGCCTCACGAAATTGGCGATAACCGTCCTGCGACCTGAGCAAGCATTGCACGATCCGCAGAAAATCTTCAGGAGTTCGATCGCGGCAGAGAAACTGCGCCAGAGCGATCTGTAACTCGGCGCCGCGGGTGATTGGTCTTGTTTCCCGGATTTCGTCTGCAACCGCAATCCCGCGCGAAATCAACGCGTGAACGACGGCGTTTCCGGTCGGTGAGTTTTCCGGGACGACAACCAGAACAGATTGGGCCTGTTCCACCAGCGCTTTGGCCACGCGGCCCACGATACCGTCAACCTGGTCAAGCCATCTCTTACCGACGATGATTTCCGGCGGAGCAACGCGGCGGGACCCGCCTCCGCCCTGCCAGTACCCAAGGAAATCTTCGAACGGACGTGATGCCTCTCCGGTCGGACAAACGGTCGCTTCGGTTTGCAGCGCGCGTTCCAGGACCGAAATCCAGTTGAACCCGAGTTCCTCTTTGCCCAGCGGTTGCGCGATCCAGAGATCGGCTTGGTCCGCCCGTTTTGCGGCCGTTAAAAGGAGATTGAGCTCGCGGAGACTTTCGGGATCAAGTCCGAACAACCCGAGGTGCAATCCTTCCTGAGCGGCTACCTGATCGAGCAACAAAAGGTCAAGCCGTGAAGTCCAGTAAGCCGATGAGCTGATTTCGCTGAGCGTCGGCAGTAACGCCTCCGGTACGTCGAGCAGTTCGCACACCGCCTGCAGCCCGAGCCGATCCAAGGCACCGGATGCACCCAATAGATCGAGCGCATTCAAGAGGCTCCCGGTACCGGTGTATCCCGGCGCCGCGTCGGCTGCGTTTGTATCTAGTAGAACTTGCAGCGCTTCGCGCCCCAAAGACGGATCTGGCAACCCACAGACGCGCGCGAGATCCTGACGCAAACTTTGAAGGTCAAACACCTGGATGCCAAAAAGCGATTTGTTTCGCGATAGAGCCATTCGGCGAATCCAATTCGCCTGGAAATAGGACCCGGTGACAAGCCAAGTCTCATTTCCCTCCAGACTCGCAAGGGACCGCCGGTCAAGCCAGTCGGCAAGGGTTGATTCCCAGGCGTCTTCGACATGATTGTAGAGCTGGATCCGAGTCATTGAAAATGATCGCACCGGATACTTGCACGGAACAAAGTGCTTGACCACAAAGCGGCAACGCGTGGCAGCAACGCCTTTACGTTGCTGCTACTCGGCGCTCAAGTACTTTCGAACGATCATTTCTGCCCGGTCTCTCGCGGCCTTGTAGTGCGCCAGAAACGTTTCCTGGTCTTTGAACCCCATGCGAATCGAAAGCACGCGCAGGTCATCGGCGCCGGATGGAAGCTGTGAGACCGAACTGTTCGAGACCCGTCGCAAAACGGATTCTATCCGCCTCAATAACCGGTAGGTCTCTCGCAGATCCCGAGCGTCTTGAGCATCCAAAATCCCGGTGAGTTTCTCGATCGCGCGAAGTGTGTTGGTTTCAGGGAGCTGATGCTTCATCTGGAGAGATTGAACGAGAAATTCGATCCCGATCAGACCCCCCTTGCCGGTTTTGAAAAAGAGACGGTCCTCCCCTTTTGCGCGTTCCTTGACAATCCGGCGGTACATCGGCGCAATCACCTCCTGAATGTCAACGCTTTCGCTGCGGCGCCTCCAGATATCGCCAATGGCGGCATCCAGCTTCTCGCGTTCCGGGCCATAAACGGCGCGGCCTTTGGTTAACGCCTGCACCTCCCAGAATTGTGCGCGTTGATCGAAATATTCTCGATAGGCAGCCAGCGGCGTCACGAGCACTCCCTTCTCACCGTCCGGCCGCAATCGGCTGTCCAAAGGATAGACTGATCCTTCAGCCATCCGCGCTCCCATCGATTGGATCAATTGCGCGCCGGCCCCGATATCGTTTCCGATAAACACCACATCCAGATCGGCTCCGTAGAGAAGCTCGCGCCCACCAAATTTCCCGAGCGCCAGCACCGTGACGGCGTCGGGGTTCGGCAGTTGCCTGCAACAATACTCGAGACAAGCTTCGGCCAGGTGGGTCATCTCTAACTGCAGATCTTCCGGGGAAGCGATATCCAGGATATCGCGCAACAGAATGCGGACAACTGCGCTCCGGCGAAATGCGCGGACCCATTCCAACGGCGACAAATTCTCGTCGATATGATCGAGTGCTTCCTTGAACGAATTCCTGGAGTACGTCTCGCCGAGGCTCTTTCCGCGCGTGATCTCTTCGATCAAATGCGGCCGGCGAATGACGACGTCACTGAAAATTGCGCTCGAATCGAACAGCTTACCGAACAGTTCGAGAAGTCTTGGATTCGCGAGCAATGTCTCAAACAGCAACCCTCGAATTCCATACGAATCGACAAATCGAACGAAGCGGTTCAATGTGGCATCCGGATCCGCGACATGAGCACACGCCGCCAGCAACTCCGGTTCGAGCTTCGAGAAAAGCCGGCGCGTTCTCGGCGCCACATGAACGTCCGAAGGACCATCGCGTAGCGCCTTGAGCGAACGCGCAGCCCCTTCGGAATCACGGAAGAATGACAGATCCAATTCCACCTTCCGGACGTCGCCACTCTTTAGCAACCGATCGAAAATCGCGCGAACCGCCGAGGTGTGGGCCTGCAATACATTGGCGAATGCGTCGGGGTCCCGGTACCCGAGCGTGCGCGCAATCGATGTCCACTCCTCCTGACGGGCCGGCAATGTGTGCGTCTGTTGCTCGTTCTGGATTTGGAGCCGGTGCTCCACGGCGCGAAGGAAGATGTATGCGTCATGCAACAGGCTCACGTCGTCCGGGGGCAGGATGTTCAACTGTTTCAGAGCTTCCAGCGTTTTGAGACTATTTCGCTCCTGGAGAAATGCGTTTCTGGATCCATGCAAAAGTTGCATGGTTTGCAGAATAAATTCGATTTCGCGAATGCCGCCGTAACCGAGCTTCACATTCCGATGAAGGTCGGCGGCTCCGACAATGTCTCGTTCGATCCGCGATTTAACTCCGACAATCTCCTCCATCAAATCAGTTGAGACGATCCTTGGAAAAATAAATGGCTGCAGCCGATGGCTGAATTCGTAGAAGAGCTCACGATCGCCGGCAACACCCCTGGCCTTAATCAATGCCATCCGCTCCCATGTTTCACCATACCCGGCATAGTAATTCTCCATACTCCCAAGCGAGCGAACAAGCGGGCCGTGCCCGCCTTCAGGCCGGAGGCGCAAATCGATGCGAAACAGCGGATCCGCCGCCACGGAGAAAATCCGGACGATATTCTCGGCAAGACGCGTAAAGAACTGATGATAGTTCAATCGCGGATTCAGATCCCCTTCGTCGCCGTAGAAAAAGACAACGTCGATATCGGAGCTGTAATTCAACTCCGTGCCGCCGAATTTTCCCATCGCGAGAATGCAAAACCCGGTCTCCGGACGCCCGAATCGTCCTGCCAGATGCTCGAAACAGGCGGTACAGATTTCGGAAACACAACGCTCGGCAACCGCCGTGATATCGCGGGTTGTTTCCGCGAAACCTGCGAGACCGCTGATCTCTCGGAAAGCAATTCGCAGCAGTTCCTGGGACTTCCAGAGCCTCAAATCACGAAATGAAAAATCCGACCGGTCACCTCGCCACGTGGCGCGACTGTTCGCCTTCGGATTCTGTACGTCGGAGTGGCACAACCACTGAAGGAGTTCCGGCCGGCGGCAAACCTTTTCGAGAGAGACCGGGGAATAAGTCAAAAAATTCAAAATCGCCGGTGCATGCTCCGGTATGTCGGTCAACCCTTGGATGAGGGACGGACACGCGGATGCGAGCTTGACCCAGACCTTGGCAGCGGCAGAAGGGTCCCAGAGATTTTCAATGAATTTACCGGGAACACTCTCAGGCATCGCAACCGACGATAAAGCCGACGGCGATCATGTGCGAACAGACTCGTTAGAATACACGCAGTCTGTTGCCGGTGCGCGAGAGCGCGTCGGGAGCGAAGGATTGCATCGCTTACCCTTGTCTGCCGGCCGATTACCCGTTAACTGTACCCCTTTGGCATTTTCGCGGTTTTGTGAAACGGTTTATTAAGGCAACGCTTCTGGCGGTAATCGCACTCGCCAGTCTCGGCGGACTGGGGTTGCTGGCAATCAATCTCTATCTCCAATCGCCCGGCACCCAGATCCGGTTAAAGGAGGTCCTCAGCGAAACCCTCGGGTACCCGGTCTCCGTTTTTCGTATCAGCTTCGACCCGTGGACCGGTCTTCATTTTCAGGGTGTCGACATCCAGGATCCGTCGGTCGATTATCCGATCCTTCAAGGCCAGGATCTTTGGATCCAGTGTGATTTGTTTTCGCTTCTAAGGCGCAAATTGATTGTTCGGCAAGTCTTCCTGAGCGGGGCGCAATTCCGGATCCCGACCGGGAACCGCCTGAAATCGGAATCGGAGATGACCAACACGGTGCCCGAGCCGGAACCGGTTCCTTCCCAGCCTGAATCGCAGGGCGGTTCCAGCACCGCTGGGGCGAGCGTCGCTGAGAAACCGGAGCCCGGGAGACCATCGGTAAAAGAAAGCCCAGTTCCAGCAAACCTCGCCGTCGAGATCCGGAAGCTCAAAATCCAGCATAGCACCGTCTATGTGATCGGCGCCGGTGGCGAAGCAACTGCGACGCTGAGCGAGGTCGAAGGCGCGATCCACGCGCACAAAGGCCAGTTCGTAGGAAGAATTCGGATTGCGTCGGCGTCTATCTCCAATTCGGTTGACGTCGATAACATTTCGTCTCCCGTGAAATATGCGAATGGTGTCCTGGATCTAAAGGAGATCACGGCGCACATGTCGGGCGGCGAAATCCGTGGAAGTTTTCACGCGAATTTGAGCATCCCAAAACTGCCCTACCGGGTTCATCTCCAGGTGACCGGGGTCAACGTGAACGAGTTCGCGGGACGCGCCGGCGGAATCCTTGACCGCGCGCACGGAACGCTGGAGGGAAATTTCCAGCTTACGGGATATATGACAGATCCGACACTCACCGCAGGGGGCGGCAGCCTCGAGATTCAAACCGGGTACCTCGATCAATTCCCGATGCTGAAAGAGATTGGGCGCTGGACCCAGATCGACGAGTTGCAACGGCTCGACCTAGAGCAGGCGCACTCAAACTTCAGTGTGGTCGGTCAGGACATCAAAGTGAACTCGCTGCGACTCGTCTCGAAAAACTGCGAGTTGAATTTGTCGGGGACGGTCGACTCCGGCCAGAACCTGGATCTCAACGGCCGCCTGACCTTGAGCCAATTCCTCACGCAAAAGATCCCGAGCGAGCTGGAGGACAACTTCGCGAAATCAAGAGAAGGCGAAGGGAGCTACCTTGACTTCCAGGTAACCGGCTCTGTGTCAAAGCCTCAGACCGACATCGTCGACCGGATCATCGGTGACAAAGGCAAACTGCTCCGAAAAATCTTCCGGCTCGATCGCCGGGAGAAAGAACCGACCCCGGGCGGTGCCGCCGGTCCCGGAACGCCTTCCAACAGCTGACGTGGCGACGCTGCGCTCTACTTTACGGACTCGTCGCAAACGGCGAGCAATCAGATCTTCCTGCTTTCATCGATGCGGCAACGTCGTAGTCTTCCGGTTTCTCAACGTATGCGAGTGATAGCCGGGTCCGCCGGCGGGATCCGATTGAAGATTCCGCCGCACGATTTGCGTCCTTCAATGGACATGGTGCGCGAGGCTGCGTTCTCGGCTTTGGGAGATTTTGTCACCGACGCCCGCGTGCTCGACTTGTTCGCCGGGAGCGGCGCGTACGGGATCGAAGCGATGAGCCGGGGCGCCGCAGAAGCAGTTTTCGTGGATAAACATCCGAAATCGATCGACGCAATTCGAATCAACCTTTCGAAAGCGAAACTCGCCGGCAAAGTGATTCGGGAAGACGTTTTCCGGTTCCTGGAACGACGCGCAGAGCGATACCGAATAGTGTTCGCCGATCCCCCGTACGTGAAAGAAATCGGTGCCCGCGATTATGCCGGCGAACTGCTCGCGAACGAATCTCTGGTGGCTGCCGTCGAGCGGGGAGGCCTGCTCGTACTGGAGCGAGCGCCGACCGGTGATCCGGTCTCCTCGCATTACTGGGAGGTTACGCGGGCGAAACGGTACGGTGGCGCAGAGCTACTATTCTGTATCCATAAGGAACTGCCCGGTTGATGCTTTTACTTCTTTACAATCTCCTGCTGCCGTTCGCTCTGATCGTCAGTTTTCCATTCTATCTGCGCCGGATGTTGAAACGGGGCGGGTACGCAAAAAACTTTCTGGAACGTTTTGGTATCTATGCTCCGGAACTGGCGAACCGGCTGGCGGAACGGGATTGGAGCTGGGTACGGGCCGTCAGCGTCGGCGAAATCGGAATGGCGCTCCGTCTGGTCGAAGAGCTCAAACGTCAATCGCCGGAGTTTCGGGCAGTGATCTCGACGACAACGTCGACCGGATATGCCCTTGCACAGCGACGCCGGGAGAATCGGGACTGGATCGAGATCGTGTATAACCCAGTCGACTTCTATCCGATCGTTCAGAGGTGTTGGAAAAAGTTTCGGCCCCGGCAAGTGATTTTGATCGATTCTGATCTCTGGCCATCATGTCTTGCGATTGCGAAATCGAAACGGTGCCCGGTGTATCTCGCCAACGCGCGATTATCGCACCGGTCCGAAAAGCGGTATGCCAGGCTGCGCGCCGTGACACGGTCTCTTTTCTGGGACAATGTGACGACCCTTTTTGCACAGGATCAGGAGGACGCCGAGCGATGGAAACGAGTCGGTTTTCCTCCGGAGAGAATCATGGTGACAGGAAGCGTCAAGTATGACACCGAAAACCTGGCCAACGGTCCGGAGTCCAGATTCACAGACTGGCTCGCAAGCCACGGAGTCGAAACCAAACGCCCGATCCTGCTCGGAGGCAGCCTGCATCGAGGCGAAGAAGAGCTCCTCGTCTCCTGTTTCCGGACGCTACAAACCGAGTTTCCGGATCTTTTCCTGATCCTGGTTCCTCGTCACGCGGAGCGCACGCCCGAGATCGCACAATTTCTGCGTGCCTGGAACGTTCCATTCGCTTTGCGTTTCGAGCCGGACTTCCAACAGAATCCGTCGGTGCTGATCGTGAATTCGACTGGGGAACTTCGGGACTGGTACGCGGCAGCCACCGTCGTGGTTGTCGGAAAGAGCTTTTGCGGGATCGGTGGCCAGAACCCGGTTGAACCGATCCTGGCCAGCAAACCAGTCGTCGTCGGTCCGCACATGGAAAATTTTCAGTACATCGTCGATTCGCTACGTAAAGCCGGCGGCATTGTCCAGCTGCGCTCGGCGGATTCGCTGATTTCAACGATCGCGGACCTGCTGCGCAATCCATCCTCTGCCGCTGCCCTCGTCTCGCGCGCCTGGTGCGCGCTTGCTCAACACCGAGGATCAATCCGGCGCACGGCAGGCGCAATCCTCTCTGCGCAGACTCCTGGAAGCAACCGGCCATGATTCAGAGTGTATTGCCCCGCACCATAAACACGAGAGAGTCCGACTCATGAACATCTGGCTTAAACTTCTCTTAGTCGTACCGATCGCGATAGTCGCGATCGAACTCGCCATAGCGTTAGTGGTGCTGGTCGCGGCAATATCGCATGGTACTCTGACCACGGGGCCGGTTCGCCGGGCTGTTGTACGTGAGTCCGGCCTAAGGTAACTCTACATGGTCTCAGGTCCGGGCTGGAAGCCATATTTCACGCCAAGCACCAAAGAGGTCAGCAGAGGGCCTTCGATTGTGCCGTCGCGCAGCAGGTCGTGCATCAGCGCGATATCGCCGCTATCAAAGAGTTCGATTTCGGGCTTCACGCCGGCGGCATTGATGACCTTGGCCATGCGGCGCACGTTGCCGGGGGTGTTGATGACGACCTGTCCACCCGAGTTCATGGTGTTGAGGTCGAGCGTGCAGATGTCGGGCTTCAACGCTGCGATGTGCTCGACTCTCTGCTCGCAGGCGGTGCTGGCGGCCGCGATATCCTGGGCGTCGCCGATGCGCTTCAACGGCGTCGAAGCGGCGACCTTGCCGTTGAAGTCGGCGCCCCGGCCGGGCACAAACGCGGTGTCGACGACCCCGGGTGAGACGGCGAGTACACGGACTTCGGGGGCAAGGGCGCGCGCGAGCGCTTTGGTCATGACGTCGATGCCGGCCTTGGCCGCGCAGTAGGCGATGGAATGAGCCTACGCCGGTGAATGATCAGCGCGACATTGCCTGCGAGCGATTTGGGATAGGACACGGCGGACCTCACGTGATCGGGGGATGGGGCAGCACGGCGTCGCCGGGCTCCATAACGAACGTGTATGCAAACGTGAACCAGGGGCCTTTGACGTCTGGAACCGGCGGGGCGCCCGAGCCCGGGCGGTAGTCACCGATGAGGGCACGCGTGACTCCGAAAACGACATCGCTGTCGAGGTGGCAATCGTCGTCGACGAACACCTGAGTGATCAGGGTCTTGAATCCGCGTTTGAAGCCGAGAAAATGCAGGTGGGCCGGACGATAGGGATGGCGTTCCTGGGCTCGGAGCAATTCGCCTACCGGACCATCGGTCGGCACAGGATAGGGGCCGGGCTTGACAGACCGAAACGAAAAACGCCCTTCGGCATCGGTCGTGAACTTTCCACGCAGGTTCATCTCCGCCTGGGTCTCGTCCTGATTTTCATAGAGCCCGACCGGGGAGGACTGCCATACGTCAATCTCGACGCCGGCGAGGGGGGCGCCGTCAGGATCGACGATCCGGCAACGAGCGAAGAGTTCCGGGCCCGGGGTGGGCGAGCGCACAATGGAACCGCCGTTTTCGGTGTGCGGGCTGTTCATGCGCCAGAACGGTCCGAGCAACGCGGACGCGGTTTCAGGGGCGCCGTTGTTGCCATTATTGAGAAGGCAGACCAGCGTCGAGAAGCCGATCGCGTCGGAGAACAGAACCCCTTCGTTGTGGGCGTCGTGTGTGGCTTTGCCGATGCAGTTAAGGAACTCGACGCCATATTCCCATTCCTCCTCTGTGAGCCGGACCTCACGCGCGAAGGCATGCAGATGGGTAACCAGGCCGGCCATGACCTCTCGAAGCCGCGCATTTTTATTCGACATGGCCTCCAGCACAGCGGGCGTTACGTCTTCTTGGCGACCGATAATCATGCGGTGCGCCTTCCAGTGTATGACATACTCCCCCTACTCCTGCGGCCGCAGTACGACCCGGCCCACAGAGCCGGCCGCGACCTTGCGATAGGCCTCTCGTGCCTCGCCAAGGCCGCAGGTCTCCGTAATCGGCGCGGCGCGGTAGTGTCCCGCGACAAACCCCTCCGTTAGCGCCTCCAGTACCTCGGCCGAGGCCGTTAGGTCGCGCTTCAGTGTGTCCACACCATAGAGCCGGCTTTCGTTGTGATAGAAATCGGCGAGGTCGAAGCTCACCTCGCGCTGGCCGCTCGCGGCGATCTCGACCAGCCGGCCGCGGAGGGCCAGGCTGTTGACGGCGTCGCGGAACATGACGCCGCCGACCAGGTCGAAGACGACATCAGCGCCCTTGCCGCCGGTCGCTGCACGGACTTCGGCCGGCAGATCCTGCGCGCCGAGGATCAGCTTCTCGGCGATGCGATGGATCGGCGCGTCTGGATGCGGCGCGCGCCGGTTGGCGCCGATCACGCGGGCGCCGAGGCGCGCGGCGATCTGCGCCGCGGCGCCGCCGACGCCGCCCCCGGCGCCAATCAGCAGAACCGTCTCACCGGCCTTAAGGCCGGCGGTTTCGAGGCCGCACCAGGCGGCCATGTAGTTGACCCCAACCGACGCCGCTTGATCGAAGCTGAGGATGTCGGGCTTCCGGCGCAGACTCGCCACCGGCACGGCGATCATCTCCGCATGGGTGCCGTCGCGGGTGAAGCCGGTATCGCCGCCGGTGCCCCAGACCGCCGCTCCAATCCAGTCGGCCGGCCCCGCCTCGACCACGCCGGCGAAATCACGGCCGGGGATACGCGGCAGCCTCGTCTGCTTCATGGCCCCGGCGACGTTCTTGACGTCGCTCGGATTGATCGAGGCCGCCATGACTCGCACCAGTGCCGTCGCCTCGCCGACGGCCGGAACCGCTACCTCTGCCAGCTCAAGAACGGATGGATCGCCGAAGGCCTTGAACCGTATCGCTCGCATGACCTGTTCCTTAATTTCAGCATATTTCCTAGAGCTGATTTACCAGCTCGGGATCCTGCGTTTTAAAAGGAGCAAAACTGCTGCTCAACTAATAAAGATAACTAACAAACTTGCAGTTACTTTCATAGCAGTTCTTTAAACTTTTTCACTTTCGGGCACCGTTACTCGATACCAGTTCTTCTGCCGCGTCCGTGTTAGATCTATTTTTCCAGATAATCTGCGTAACGCTCGTCGAGTAGGGAGACGATGTTGTCGTCCGGGCCCGCTCTTTCGACCTCCTGTGCCAAATCAGACCACAACTCGTCGATCAGTTGCCACTGGTCTTCCACGCTCAGTGATCCCGTTACTCTCTGTTTATCTGACCTGTCTTTTTTTTCTCGGCACATTTTTCTGTTGCGCACCCTCTTGTCCCTGCCATATTCGGCTCTCTTTGGAAGACCCTATCGTCCAGCGGCCTAGGACACCGCCCTTTCACGGCGGTAACACGGGTTCGAATCCCGTTAGGGTCGCCAGGCGATTCTCCCCAGGTAAACTCTCAAATAAAGGGAGTTACGGATGATCGGATACCTCTTTTCAGGTATTCCCAATTCGGGACAAATGTTGCGAAATCGGCCATTCCGGACTATTTTTTGCGTAACAGCGCGCAACAATAATTGGCGAAAGCATGACCCCCTTCTTTTATCCCGCAAGAAACAACTGGCGTGTCCAGATCCCGGCTTCGGAAACGGAAACCGGAAAAAGAACGAGCCGGTTTTTTCCAACCAAGGAAGAGGCAGAAGAGTTCGTCCAAGAACACTACAAGGCAGGCTCGGTTCAGTTGGCCGAACTTTCACTGCATGAGAAACACGTTCTAGGTGTTATTCGGCAATCCGCGGATTACACCCCAGATTTGCTGCTAGATGCTTGGCGTGATTACCGGGCCAGACAGCGAATCCGGAGTTCTTTCACTGTCACCCAGCTTTGCCAAGCTTATTATGCCCGGCAGGTAAAAGAGAAGCGTTCAGACCGGACGTTAAATGACGATCGGTGGCGTTTAAACAGGTTGGCCATCGCCTTAGGTGCTATCTCAGCCAACGATTGTACGGGAGCCGATCTTTTCCAGTACCTCGAAACGATTCCGCCGGGCAGCAATCGCCGATCGCATTTCAAGACTCTGAAGAAACTATGGCGCTGGGCTTTCCAGCGGGGAGATATTGAGGTCGATCCGATGGCCCGAATGAAGCCGGCAGACAACTGGGGTGTCAATGTGGAGCATTTAACCCCGGCTCTTTATACACAGATCTTGCGTGTTATCGCAGGCAGAGAAGCACCGGCCAAGGGACAGGAAGCTACGAACGATTTTTTGACCCTTCTTCCATACTTCGTTTTAGCGGGACTTGGTGGTGTGCGAAACTGTGAGCTTATTCGATACAAGCGCGGCGAACCGGTTTTGCAATGGGCAGACATTCTTTGGAACAAAAACCTTATTTTCATTCGCCATGAAGTAGCCAAGGAAACCCGGGCTCGAGACCGCAAGCGGTATATTCCACTAGAGCCAGCGGCAGCAGAGATTTTGAAACCTTTGGCCACAACTGGCGCAGTAATGCCTTGGTCGCGTTCTTATTTTCTTCGGAGGCGCCGCAGGCTTGCCGCCGCCATGCGAATCAAATTACCAGAAAATTGCTTGCGCAATTCGTATGCAACATACGCGCAGACGTTCCGGTCGCTTGGGGATGTCGCAAAGGCAATGGGCGACCAAGAGGCCACCGTGAAGAGGTATTACATCGAGACGCTGGAACCTGGCGTTGGGCATGAATGGTTTACGCCAAAACTGTGAAGAAAAAGGACAATCCTGAAGTAGGGGATGCGCGCGTCGAAAATTCGTTCCCTATTGCTACATAATCCTTCTGCATCGGCGTACGTCACCGGATTGTTGTGAGCATAGCCGTACGCACAGCCTCTTCCCACAGATCCAACTCGTTCCGTGTGCGCGAAATAGCGTAACAGCCAGAGCTCAGCGCTCCAACAAACCCTTTCTCAACAATCGCTTTGTTAGCCAATAGAAGCCGTGAATGATGCAACGGCCTTCTCCAGTAGATTGTCTCGCAAACGCAGCAACAAAAAGCTAACTATCTACAAAATGCTCACGATAAGCTTCTTACAGAAGGTCACTATCGCTCTTTTTAGGCGTTGGTTGTGGGTCCGAGCCCCACCTAACCCACGATTTTTCTTTTTGGCGTGGGTCTACATTTTGCGAGGAATCAACAGGCGTCACTATATCGGCTCGACGACCAACTTGGAGAGACGGCTCACTGAGCATCGCAGCGGAGGCACCCACACAACCCAACGGCTGGGCGAACAGCTGGAAACGGTTTCCGTGTTGGAACTCGAAACAATCGAACAAACTCGGATCCTAGAGCGTCAACTAAAGCGCAAGAAGAACCCTAAACTCGCCATTGCAATGCTCGAACATCTCCGCCCACCTCCGACCAAGCTTAATCGAGCAGCCCCGAGAGCCTTCTGGCTTTCCGGGTTGGTTGTGGGTTCCAGCCCCACCCAACCAAGTTTTTTATTTAGCCGCGAGTTCGGCCAAGCTACTGTTGAAGCCATTCGGCAGGCGGTAGAGTACAATCAATTAAGAAATTTCATTCTCGTATCAGTTACTGTTTGTTGCTATTTTTCCGGCTGCTTTTAGCCGATTTGGCCCGTCTGACCACTGTTTAATGTACTTTTCCGTACACCATGACCTTTTTGGCCAGTTTCGTCGCCGCAGCCAGGAGAGCTACGCTCCGTCGTAGCCGTTGATTACCCAGTTGCGCCCCTGGCAATTGCCCAGTGATTCTCTCTGGTGACGACTGGAGCGAGGGAGCTGTCATCGTCGGAAAGGACAGCGTCGAGAAGTAGTTGCACTTGACCAGGTGCGGAAGTTTAGCGTGTTCGAGCGGGGGAAGATCACGCTGTCAATCGGCGGCCGGGTCCGGTTCACGAAAAATGTGAACACGCAGGCAAGTTCCTCGATGACGAGCTCCGGACCGTGGTCAGCATCAACGATGGCAAAATCATATTCGATAAAGGCGAGATTTTTCGCAATGGGGCCGCTTTGCATCTCGACCAGGGACTAGCTGTCACCACGCCAGCCAGGCGAAGATCGTCGACCAAGTCATTGCCAGCGTGCCAGTTCGGGCGTTCAGCCAGGCGAACGAGGCACAATTTTATGTCTCGATGTCGCGGCCTAGACGGGCGATGCACGTCTTTACTGATAGCAAGGTAGCTTTGCGGGAGGCCGTCACCAA
>CAZMNG010000008.1:0-16941 GCA_964567505.1 uncultured Chthoniobacterales bacterium | reverse complement strand
AAGCCTGGTCAGCTTTGGACTGCGCGTGCGCAGTCATACTTGTCGAAGCCAATACTGCGCCGAGCGCCAAGATCGGCAGTGCACGTCTTATCATTTTCTATCTCCCTGGTTTTTTTGGTTAAGGATTAACCGCAATGTGCGGCACCGACGTTCGCAGGCCGCCGCACAGAATGTTAACGGTCGGGAATTGATCAAAATATTGTTACAGTCATCCGCCGTAATTGTGACAATTTGGAAACAAAATGTTCGAGAGATCAATCAAAGATTAGCGGCTGAACTCAGACCAATTTCTGCGCGGCCAACCGGTAGCCGAACCCTCGAATTGTCTTTATATAGCAGCCATGCGCTCCCAATTTGTCACGCAACCGGCGCATATGAGTGTCTACCGTCCGGGTGTCTATCACCGAATCGTAGCCCCAGACATCGCTCAGCAGTCGGTCTCGCTCCTGGACGCGTCCCTGGCGTTCCATCAGCATCGCCAAAAGCTTAAATTCGGTTGCAGTGCAATCAATTACGCGATTCGCCGCTCTCACTTCGTGCCGCGAACGATCCAGAACCAAGTCTCCCACCCGAAGCAGTTCTGGATCCCGTTCCTGCGACAAGCGGCGCAGAATAGCCCTGATCCGAAGCACTAACTCCCTTGGACTAAATGGCTTCACAACGTAATCGTCCGCACCCAATTCAAAACCGAGAACCCGATCGATTTCTTCAATTCGGGCCGAAAGCATCACGATTGGTACGCTGACGGTCGCCGGATTGGACTTGATCATCCGGCAAAGATTCAGGCCGGATATCTCGGGCAGCATCAGATCAAGAACGATCAACGCGGGAGGCTCGTTCTTGACAGCTGCAAAGGCGTCGCGCCCGGTTCCGACAATATCGACGCCGAAGCCTTCCTTTCGCAGATGGTGCGCGAGCAGTTCTGCAACATCTATTTCGTCCTCGACGATCAGGATTTTCTCACTCATCACGGCCAGTCAAAAGAGCGATCTTAGAGCCTCGCAAAATTCCGCGGCAAGCAGGAAACCGGCGAGTTACGACCCAGTCCTTTGTCGTTCCCCATGAGAAGAGAGCACCGCAGGTTCCGCCTGGTGCGGAAAGAAGTGGATCAATGCTTCGCTCACACCTAAGCCGCTGTCTTTCGCAGCAACAAAACCTCCCTGGGCGGTTACAACCTCTTTTACCTCCTCAAGTGCGTTCGAAGGGCAGGCAAGGTAGCGAGCGCACGAAAGATCCAGCATCGGCAGGTCATTGAAATTGTCTCCCGCGGCAAAGGTCTCGTCGCGCGTAATCCCGGTAAGCCGCTGCAACTCTGCCAACGCCGCACCCTTGTGATAGGCCGAATGACAAAGCCGGAGATAAATCGAATTCCTCTGGTAACCGAACTCCGGAAAACCCATGCATTTCTCGTCGATAAAACCGCAGATGGCATCCATTTCGACGTTCGTCGTCGACACGACACCTACAAACCGACCCTCCTCGTAATGGAGTCGCGCTGCGGTCGTCGATTCCACGTATGCACCGATCTCCGTCAGGAGAGGTTCGGAGTCCGCGAAGAGCCGACCGTGTGCCTCCCGGCACCGAGCATTCCATTCCCCGAAATCCTGCCATCCAGAACCGCTCCAGCGGAATACTTCCCGCTCGCAAGTTAACGCGAAGTCCGGACGGATCGGGAAGCCAGCCTCGCTTAGCCCCTCCTCCACGAGCTGAATTGATCTCCCTGTGTTGAACGCAATCAATACTCCATCTCGACGCAGCCGTTTCAATATCTGGACGAGTCTTTTCGGAAATGGGGGCGGCGCCCAGCTGCGGATCAGAGTTCCGTCGAAATCCATGCTTAACAAACGAACTTGACTCATAAATCGCAGCGGCGGCGGTCTCTAGCTCGGCCGAAGGCCGGAAACTGCATCAAAAATTCCGTTGATAATGGAGTATGCAATCAATCCTACCATGGCCGCCATCACGAGAATCACAACAGGTTGAACCAAGGCGGTGAGTCGCCCAATTTTGATGTTCAGCTCTTTGTCGTATCGCCGTCCGATTCGTTCCAATGCTAATGTCAGGTCACCGGTTTGTTCGCCTACCGCAATCATGTCGATAAACAGCGGGGGAAATTCACCAATTTTCTGAAGGGCTCGGGAAAGCGACCCACCCTCGGCGACAGACTCGACCGCATTTTGCATCAGCCCGCGCAGATGCAGATTGCCGATCGCACTTGTCATGAGCCGAAGACTGTTCAAGAGCGGAATACCATTTTCGATCAGGTTCGCCATGGTTTGCGCAAACTGAGAATAAAATCTGCCGCGCAGCACCGCCCCAAACAGCGGAATCTGAAGTTGTGTCCGATGCCACCAGCGTTTGCCTGGCTGCGTCCGGATCAATTGAAGGAACCCCAGGACCACGGAGAAAATCGCCCCAAGAATCGCCCACCAGTATTGCGAAAAAAACCCGCTAGTCTGAACCAGCAGTCTGGTCAGCACAGGGAGATCCTTTCCGGTCTTCTGAAAAAGAGACGTCAGCTGTGGGACCAGGTATGTCATGAAAAGAAAAATCAGCCCGATTCCCAGCACGAAGATCAATGAGGGATAAATCAGCGCGCTGACCACCTTTTTCCGGAGGTCGTCGATCATCACAAGAAACGTCGCCTGACGCCGAAGAAGCTGAGGCAACGAACCGCTGACCTCGCCAGCAGCGACGAGATTGCAGAAAAGGTCTCCGAACGAGGGGGAAACCAACCGGAGCGCACCGGATAGACTGCTCCCCTCTCTGACCAATTGCCGCAGCGCGGATGCAACTGCTTTGATACCGGAAAGCTCCTTTCGGTTTTCCATGACTTTGAGCGCCGGCTCCAATTGGAGTCCAGCGTCGAGCAGATCGCTCATTTCCTCTGTGAAGAGAATGATCTGGGCACCAGACAACCGGATATTTCGTGTCTCCACGGCTTCCGGGCCGGACGACTTCCTGGCACCCTTCGTTTCGACCGAGTCCTCCTGTTGGAGAGAGATTGGCTGCAGGTGGTCGCGATCCAGCTTGCGGAAGGCTTCCGCGCGACTCTGCGCTTCGACTTTGCCCGCGACGCGAGTGCCCTGCTGACTCACAGCATTGTAGTTAAATAGAGCCATAACGATTACTCGTCGAGCAACTCGAGGTCCGAAGCCGTCACGCGCACGACTTCTTCGATTGTGGTGGTTCCGTTGATGACCTTGTTCCACCCATAGGGCCGCAAAGGAATCATCCCTTCTTCGATCGCCAAGGCCCGGAGAGCCGAGGCGGGCCGTCGCTGCGTAATCAAATCCTGCAGCCGCTGCGACACCAGGCAGATTTCATAGATCGCGGCGCGACCCTCATATCCTGTGTGCCGGCAATGCTCGCATCCGGCGGCGGCCATGGTTTTTGAGGCGTGTTCCAACGGGAATCCGATCTGTTTCAAATATGATTCGGCGTGCTGGACGGGCCGCTTGCAGTTTGAACAGAGGACCCGCACAAGGCGCTGGGCGATAAATGCGCGCACAGCGTTCGCCACCAGAAACGGCTCGATGCCCATGTCCACGAGCCGCGTGATGCCGCCGATGGCATCGTTCGTATGAAGTGTGCTGAAAACCAGATGCCCGGTCAGAGCGCCGCGGATCGCAATCTCTGTGGTTTCCCGGTCCCGCATTTCTCCGACCATAATGACATTCGGATCACCGCGGAGGATGCTTCGAAGCCCGTTGGCAAACGTGAGATTGATTTCCGGCTTTACCGCGATCTGGATAACTCCGGGCAATTTATACTCGACCGGATCTTCAACGGTCACAATACGGCGTTCGTTAGTGTTGAGGCTGGAGAGAAATGTATAGAGGGTCGTCGATTTACCACAACCCGTCGGCCCAGTCAGCAGAACGATGCCGTTTGGCAGCAACAAAAGCTGGCGAATCCGGGCCTGTGCCTCGCTATCGAGTCCAAGCCGGTCAAAAGTGAATCGTTCCTGGCCGAGAAGCCGGAGGCTGATACTTTCGCCCGCAACGGACGGAATGGTTGCCACCCGAACGTCGATCGGCTGCCCATCGAGTTCCAGGTTGATTCTGCCATCCTGAGGCAGACGCCGCTCAGCGATATCAAGGTGCGCCATGATCTTCAGGCGCGAAATGACCGATGCCTGGAGAACCTTGATGTTTGGCGGGACCGGCACCTCGTGAAGCACTCCATCGATCCGATATCGAATCCGTAGGTCGTCCTGCATCGGTTCGATATGGATATCGGTTGCCCGCTGGTCGAGGGCTTCCCGAAGAATCTGGTTTACAAATTTCACGACCGACGCTTCTGAATCCTCCTGATCCAGAACATTGGTTTCCTGCTTGAGATCGACCCCGAGTTCATCGTCAGCGCGGCCCTCAAGGATCGCGTCGAAAGTTTCTGCACCGATTCCGTACCCCTGGCGAAGCGCCTGGACAATCTGCGTGCGCGTCGACATCGCATAGAGAATCCGCTTGTTAAGCGACGACGCCAAGGTCTGGCGCGCCAGCAGATCGAACGGATCGTACAGCGCGATCCAAATATCGTGATCGTCCTCCCGGAGTGGAACGACGCGATAGCGCAGGGCGGTTCGTGCCGGGACCTCTTCACGCAATGGCGCCGGTATTCCGGTAATTGGTTCATTCCACCACGGAATTTCGAGCCATCGGCTGACTCCTTTCAAAAATCCGGTCTCATCGACCAGCCTTGAATCGAGGATTGCCTGTATTAAGGACCGTTGCTCTTCGGTGGCAGTCCGAACAACATTCACGCAAGCGTCCAGGTCAGTACACCCGGTCGCTTTTGCGATCTCTATAAGTGGTTCAACAAGTGCCATGACGAAATGACCGCGGAATGTGACAGAGCCTCTCGCCGGCCACAACTAGACTAGTATCACAGACTGGCATCACTGACAGCACGCTCTTGCTCTGACGTGACGCGGATCTGAAACCGATCCGAACTTTTTTCAACGACGATGCCGGAATCGAACGCCCGGCTCATGGTTGCAGAGCAGATTACGTCGCCAATTAATCCTTGGGAAAGGATCTTGCCGCCTTTAAGTATGAGAGCCTTCCCAAAACAGGGGAGAATTTCTTCCACGTGATGAGTGACGAAGACCAGATTTGGCGTTCGGTCGGACCCCGCGAGGCGGCCAAGAAACTGGAGAAACCGCTCTCGAGCGACTGGATCGAGACCTGCACATGGTTCGTCTAGGATCAATATCCGGTATCTCGCCATCAAGGCGCGGCCGATCAATACTCGCTGCCGCTCTCCTTGCGAGAGAAACGCCCAGGGGCGCTCGCCGAGACTACCGCACTCAACTTCCCGCAGCCTCTTCCGCGCCTCATTCAGTAACGTTCGTTTCACCGGACGCCAAAGGTTCAACTCGGCATCGCGCCCGCTTGCGACGATGTCGATCGCTGTCTGCGGATCTTCGATCAAGTGCCGGATCGCAGAACTGACCAACCCGACTTCCTTTCGAAGCTCGCGCCAGTCCGTCTTGCCATACTGCCTGCCAAGCACTTGGATCGTTCCCGCTGAAGGAGTCACGTAGCCGGTGATGCAGCTAAGCAGAGTCGTTTTACCCGATCCGTTGGCTCCGAGGATGACCCAGTGTTCATTTGATGCGACCTCCCATTGGATTGACTTCAGAATTGTTGTTCCGCCACGAATGACGCGGAGATCACGAGTCGAGATGATGGACATGTAAGAAAAAAATGAATCGTGCTTTGCAGGCGTGGAACACGGCCATTTTGGAGCGCCACCGACTCAGCCAAACTTGCAGTCAATTGCAATGGCGTCTTTTAACAAACGCAAGTAGGTCGGCCGCGAGATTTCAGTCGCGCCGAACTGTTTCAAATGATCGTTTACATACTGTGTGTCCAGGAGTCGAAACCGTCTTTGATTCAGGCGATTGACCAATTCCACCAGCGCAACCTTCGACGCGTCCGGGACTCTGTGGAACATCGATTCTCCAAAAAATGCGCCTTGGATGCTTACACCATAAAGACCGCCGGCCAGTTCGTCTCCCAGCCACGCTTCAACCGAATGCGCGAAACCGAGTTGGTGCAGATTCAAGTAACTCTGGACGATTTGTTCACTAATCCAGGTCTCCGCGCGTTTGGCGCACCCCCTCATCACAGCCTCAAACGCGGTATTGAACCTGATTTCGAAAACGCTCTTTTTCAAGGCCCGCTTCAGCCCATGCGGAATGTGAAACGAGGAGAGCGGGATGATACCGCGCGGATCGGGCGAAAACCAACCAATCTCGCCGTCTTCCATCGCCATCGGAAAAATTCCCGTGCAATAGGCTTCCAAAAGAAGGGAGGCAGGAATTAATTTGACTCGACGACTTTCGTGCACACCGCTTTTACCGTAGGCACTCTTCGTGCACAGCAATTTTATGGTTTTGCCGGGACAAGCCTGCGTCTACGAAGAAACAGGTTGCTCCGCTCTGCTTCTATCCATTTCCGCAGACCCCTCAGCATGAAAACGAGTGAACCGGGACCGGGGCTGAACCCTGGTAAAAAGAGCCGCGAATCGAGGTTCCTCGCACCGTAGGTGCCGGCTCGGATCTTTCGCTTGGCGATCGCTGCGAGCCGCCGGTTGTAGCTGCGCATCAGGTGGCCGAACAATTGGCCGATCGGACCTCCGTACGGCAACTCGGAATACCTGTGAGGATGATTGCTGTAGGCCTGCCGGACCGGTCCAATAAAATACGCGCCGATATCCAGGTAGAAAGCAACGGTCATCAACTCGAGGTCGCCGAGGTAATAGTATTTATCTCTGTAAACACCCTCAAACCAAGTGTGAAACTGTTTCAGATACGATTCGTTGTATCGCTCGCGCGCAGTAGAGACATCGTTCCCGGCAAACGAATCGGAGATGATTTCAAAAATTCCGAAACAGGTGTACGACACGAAATCGAAACCCTGGCTGTAGAGCGGATCCAGAAAGCCGGCGGCGTCACCCACCAGAGCCCATCCGTCGCCGATAGATCGCTCACTATAATAAGCAAGGTTGGAATAGGCGTGAACGTCTCTGTCGATGATCTGGGCGTCGCAAAGCACCTTTTTCCCCAGCGGGTGAGTCATCAGATGCGACTTTAATCGGTCGCCGAGATTTCGTCCCGGCTTGAGCTCAAAAATGCGGCTATCGTACACGAGTCCTGCGCTACAATCCCCGCCTTTGAGTGGGATCAGCCAACCCCACCACCCGTATCCCATGAGGTGATTGGTCGCCCACTGCCGCATTGCCCAACAAGGTTCAGTGAAATTGGGGGCGCTTGCCCAGATATCGGGGCCATCGAGATCGGTACTGTCGCGGAAACGCGCCCAGACTGAATGGATCGGATGCGAATCCAGAACGCGGTAGGTCTTGAGTTTTCGAGCGATCAGTGAGGCCCGTCCGCTCGCATCGACAACCCATCTTGCGGTCACCGTGCGCGTCTCGTCGCCTGCTCGGACAGCGACATGATTGTTCCCTTCGCCGCCCAGCTCCAAGTCTTGAACTTTAGCAGGCCGCCAAACTTCGCATCCGGCTGCCGCCGCCTTCTGCAGGACGGCTTCGTCCAGTTTTGCCCGATCCAGCTGAAATGCCGGAAGGCGAGTCTGGTGCTTCGGACCAAGCTCACCGCAACGGGTAAAGCTGTCTTCGCTGGTCTGATAGAACCACATTCGAAGACCCGACTTCGTGATCTGCTCATGACCCAAATGACTGGAAATGTTCAATACTCGCATCAAGAAACAGGCACCGACCTCGCTGGTCGATTCGCCGACCTTTCGGTCAAACTCGGCTGCCTTTTCAATGATGAGAATGCGCAACGACGGATCCTTACGCTTCAGCAGGTAAGCAGTCGAGGCCCCTGCTATCGCGCCTCCGATGACCGCAACGTCATACGAACAGTGCATTCAGAGCGAAGATTGAGGTTGATCGTGTATTAAGCAAGATGAATGATTGATTCGGTCGTACTAGAAAAGATCTCCGTGCCGCTCTGAGTCCTGTTTGGCTTCCATTTCGACTTCCGCAAGCAGGGTCTTGAACTCGCATTTTTTGAGACCCGCAATATAGGCGGGGTAATCGGGGCGAATTTTGAGTTCGGTTACAGGAAATTCGATCTCATGATGCAGTTCCAATCGAACCATTTCGCGGTTCTGTTCGATTTTCGTGCGGTTCGCCGCCAGCTTCTCTCTGAGTTTCGGGTTCGGGATCTGATCCAGGTGCCGCAAGAGTCGTTCAACTGATTGGAACTGACGAATCAGCGCCGCCGCAGTCTTTTGGCCGATCCCCTCGACCCCGGGAATGTTGTCGACGTTGTCGCCGGTCAGAGCGAGGACTTCACCGATCTCCTGCGGGCGCACTCCCCATTTGTCGGTGACTTCGTGGACCCCCAGCAGAGCGTGCGGGTCTCTGGGACTTTTCAAATCGCTTTTGTTGGTCGAGTAGATTTTGACCGAATCATTCACCAACTGAAACAGGTCCTTGTCATTTGTCGCCAGTATCGAATCGATCTGCTCGGTTCCAGCCTCGATGGCGTAGCAGGCCATCAAGTCGTCCGCCTCCGTATTTGGTTTCGCGATCGAGACAACTCCCATCGCACGGCAGAAGTCCCGAATAAAATCGAGCTGCGGAATCATCGTATCCGGCATCGATTCGCGCTGCTGTTTGTAGGCCGGTTGCAGTGCGACACGCTTTTCCGGAAGTCCTTCGTCCCAGAAGACCGCAGCATAATCCGGCCGAAGATCCTTCAGCATTTTTCGAACGGTCTTAACGAAACCAAAAATCGCGTTAGTCGGTTCGCCACGAGAATTCCTCAGAGATTGGATCGCATGAAAAGACCGGTAAACGTAGTAGTGGCCGTCAATGAGGAGCAGTGTCACAACCCACCAGTAAACAGGGTCCGCAGCAGTGTCCAGAAAGGATGAACCGCACGCGCCGGGATCACAAACCGCTCAAACAAGTTTCAGGTTCGGATCCGCATCCTCGGTCAATTCCGAACGATAACCGAGCAGAAACCGTTCGAGGCCGGCAAACCCGATCATCGCTGCGTTGTCGGTACTAAGCGATGGCGATGTCAGCTTCAGCGCCAGTTCGGCGGCTGCAGCGGCTTCGGACATCCTGAAACGCAGCCGCGAGTTTGCGCTGACACCTCCACTGACTGCCACAAGGAGCACCCCGGATTGCTTTGCTGCCCGGATCGTCTTTCGAACAAGAATGTCAACCACCGCCTCCTGAAACGACGCGCAAAGATCCGCCCGGTAGTCTCCCGTTAACTTCGGCACCAGGTAGCGCACGGCGGTTTTCAATCCGCTGAAGCTGAAATTGAAATCTCCGCTGTGCAGCATGCTGCGTGGAAGATCGAACCGGTTGGGATCCCCCTGCCGCGCGAGCCGATCGATCTCCGGTCCGCCGGGATACGGCAACTCCAGAAGCTTCGCGACCTTGTCGAATGCTTCACCGGCTGCATCGTCGAGTGTTCGGCCCAGCAGGGAATACGAACCAACGCTTTCCAATCGGACCAGCATGGTGTGTCCACCGCTTACGATCAGACCGACAGAGGTCGAAACCGGGTCAGCACCCTGTAAAAAAGGGGACAAGAGGTGGCCCTCCAAATGATTGATTCCAATGAACGGTTTGCCGAGGCCGATCGCAAGCCCCTTGGCGGCGCTGTACCCAACCAGGAGGGAGGTAAGCAGTCCGGGGCCTCGCGTTGCCGCAACGCAATCGATCTCTCGGATGGAAGCCCCCGCGTGGTGCAGTGCCGCATCAATCAGCGGGCGAACTTTTGGCAAATGATTCCGTGAAGCGACTTCCGGAACAACGCCCCCATATCGGTTGTGTAGATCGATCTGGCTGGCGATTTCGGAAGCGAGAATTTCCCTGGGGCTGCCAACGAGCGCCACCGCCGTCTCGTCGCACGACGTCTCGATCGCTAGTACGACCGACCGGTTCACCGCGAGCTCGCTTGCGGCTGTTTTTCGTTCTGCCGATAGATCATCGCTCCCTTAAGCGCGTCGATGGCTCGATCAAGCTGCGAATCCTTTTGATCGTTGACAAATTTTTGCTCTTCAGGGCTCAACAATCCGTCCCGACGTCGCAACAGCAGCGCTCGCTCTTCGTCCGGTGAAAGCGATGCCTTGATGTTCGGCGTCACCCCTTTTTCATGAATGACCTGTTTGCTCGGCGTGTAGTACTTGGCGGTGGTCAGTCGGAGGGCCGACCCATCCGGCAACTGGATAACGCTTTGGACAGAGCCTTTGCCGAATGTGGTATCGCCCACCAGAATTGCGCGATTCAAATCCTTGAGCGCGCCCGCCATGATTTCCGCCCCGCTCGCGCTGCCGCTGTTGACGAGCAGGACCATCGGGAAATTCGGCCGCTGCTTCACGTTCTTGCTCGTGTAATATTCCCGGCGCTGCGCGGCGTCGCGCCCTTCGGTGTAAACCACCATGGTTTTCGGCGGTAAAAACAGCCCGGTTACATCGACCGCACTCGTCAACAGACCGCCCGGGTTGTATCGCAGATCCAGAATGAGCGCTTGCATGCCAAGGCTCTGCAAGTCGTTTAATTTCTGGTCCAGCTCCTCTGCGGTCGGTTCGCTGAATTGAGTGATTCGGACATAGCCGATCTTGAAGTTCCCGGTCATCGATGGGTCGAGGATCTTGGCGTCCTTAACACTTGCGACCTTGATAATCTCCCGCTGGAGAACATAGTCCTTTGTCTCTTTCGTTGAGGGTCGGAAAATAGTCAGAGTCACCTTCTGGCCGGGTTCGCCCCGCAACATATTGACCGCATCCTGGAGGCCCAGTTTCTCCGTCGTATTACCGTTGATTCGCAAGATCCGATCCCCGGGCGAAATCCCGGCTCGAAACCCAGGACTATCTTCCATCGGGGAAATCACCGTTAGAACACCGTCTTTGGTGGAGACAACAATTCCGAGTCCGCCAAACTCGCTTTTGGTCTCGTCCTGCATACCCCGATAGTCAGCCGGTTCCATGAATTGGCTGTGAGGATCCAGGCTGGCCAGCATTCCGCGCAGAGCAGAATAGGTCAGATCCTTGTACCCGATTTTGCTCGCATCGACGTAATCCTGGCGAATCAACTGAAGTGCCCGCGTGAAGACTGTCAGGTTTTCGTACCCTGCATCATCGGTATCTGCGGCGGCCTTTAAAGTGAAGACGCGAACCGCGACAATGAGATTAAATACCAACAGGAGGCTCAGAAAGCTGTAGAGAGCTTTGCGCTTCATCGAGAATTTAACTTAGCGTCATTTTCCAGGTGCGGCGGAAAATTACGCTGCGTCCTTGTCCTGCTTTCTTCTGATCAAAGGCTGCCTCTTGCCCTCCACGACGGCGCGATTGATCACTACGTCGGCGATATCTTCTCTGCTCGGAACATCGTACATTACGTCGAGCATGATCTTTTCGAACATCGACCGCAGCGCCCTTGCGCCGGTTCCCTTCGTAACCGCCTGCTGAGCCAGCGCACGCAAAGCATCTCGGGTGACAACGAGGTTGACCCCCTCCATTGCCAGCAGTTTTATGTACTGTTTTACCATTGCGTTTCGCGTGTCAGTCAAAATCAGCATCAACTCATCTTCGGTTAGCCCATCGAGCGCGGTTACGATAGGAAGACGGCCGACAAACTCGGGAATCATCCCGAACGCGAGCAAGTCTTCAGGCTCAGTGTATTTGAGCGTCTGTTCGGGAACGGTGTCCCCCCCGGCTCTCTGCGTCGTGTGGAACCCGAGAACCTTGTTCCCAAGTCGGCGACTGATGATTTTGTCGAGACCGACGAATGCGCCGCCGCAAATGAACAGGATCTTTTCGGTATTTACCTGAATATATTCCTGATGTGGATGCTTACGTCCGCCCTGCGGTGGCACGTTGCAGCTGCTGCCTTCCAGTATCTTCAGAAGCGCCTGCTGGACTCCTTCCCCGGAAACATCCCGGGTAATGCTTACGTTGTCGGTTTTGCGGCCGATTTTGTCTATCTCATCGATGTACACGATGCCGATCTCGGCTCGCTTAACATCATAATCCGCATTTTGTAACAAACGCAAAATGATGTTCTCGACATCCTCGCCGACATACCCGGCTTCGGTCAGCGTTGTCGCATCGGCAATACAAAATGGTACATCCAGGATACGGGCGAGTGTTCGGGCAAGCAGCGTCTTCCCTGATCCGGTCGGACCGACTAAGAGAATGTTGCTTTTCTCGATCTCGACGTCCGCGTATGGATCCATCGAAAGGTCTTTGCTTCCATTCGCGTGAAGGATGCGTTTGAAATGGTTATGAACCGCCACCGCTAGCACCTTCTTAGCCGACTCCTGTCCGACCACATATTGATCGAGTTGTCGCCGGATCTCCGCGGGCTTCGGGACGCGCAAACTGGTAGTTTGCCGTCTCGCATCCTCGTTCAGTTCTTTGTCGAGGATTCCTTTACAAACATTGATGCAGTTGTCGCAAATATAGACGCCCGGCCCCGCGATGAGCTTGCGCACCTCTGCATGGCTCTTCCCGCAGAAAGAACACATCGTGAGGTTGGAGGCGCGAGCCATACTTAATCCTAGTTATCGGTTCAACAATTCGTTACATTAGTTTTCTTGGCTAGTTAGCCTGGCAACGGCGCGCTTTCAGGTGTGGCCACCAGCGCCTCGGGAGCGACGTCCTTGCGGGATTTCACCACCTCGTCGACGAGACCGTAATCCTTGGCCTGCTGCGCCGTAATCCAATAATCGCGATCGGAATCGGTCTGGATTTGTTCGTCGGATCTGCCGGTGTGAAGTGCGAGTATCCCGATCAGCCGCTTCTTTAGTTTAAACATGTACTCCACGGTGCGTTCGACGTCGCTCGCCGACCCTTGAGCCCCACCCGAAACCTGGTGGATCATGATATCAGAATTCGGCAGCGCGTATCGCTTGCCTTTCGTACCGGCCGTCAAGAGGACTGCTGCCATACTCGCGGCGATGCCGACGCAGTAAGTCGCCACGTCGCAGGTAACGAACTGCATTGTGTCGTATATCGCCAGACCGGCCGTAACCGACCCGCCGGGTGAATTGATGTAAAGATTGATGTCGCGCTTCGGATCTTCCATCTGCAGGAACAGCATTTGGGCAACAACCAGGTTCGCCACATGATCGTCGATTGCCGTCCCGATGAAGACGATGCGGTCTTTCAGCAACCGGCTGTAAATGTCGTAGCTCCGTTCCCCCCTTCCAGTTTGCTCAATCACCATCGGAACAAGAAGAGAACTATGCGAATTTTGGGCGTTGCTGGACATGTGTTTAGAGCCTTTAAATCAGTCGTTCTCGAGGTCTTCGGGAACGATTTCGACGGTAGCATTCGAAGTTAGGAAATCAAGGACCTTACCGATCAGGACCTCCTCGCGAACATGCCCAAGCATCCCCTTCTCTTCGAGGTCCGAGCGCATTTTCTCGAACTTCATCCGGTACTGATCTGCCATGCCCGCAACGCGATCACGGAGTTCGTCCGGTTTAACCTCAATGCTTTCCTTCTCAGCGATCCGGCCGAGAATAAAATTTGCCTTTATCCGTTCTCGAGCGGTGCGCGACGCCGTCGAAATGATAGCCTTTTGATTCTCCCGCAAGACGTCTTCACTGATCCCCCGCATTTGGTTTTGCTCCACGATCTCGGACATGATGCGCCGGGTTTCATTCTTGACGTAGCTTTGTGGCAACTCGCATTCCACGCATGAGCCGAGAGTTTCGAGAATCTGATTCTTTTTAAGCGTTTCGATCCGGCGCGCCTTTTCAGCGATGAGCTGCAGCTTCATCATCTCCTGCAGGCGATCGAGCGTGAGATCCTTGGAGATCTGAGCGGCAAATTCATCCGTCAGCTCGGGAAGGTGCATACTTTTGATGCTTTTCAGAGTGACATTGAAGTGGAGCTGCCGACTGGCCAACTCCCGGTTCGCAAAGTCGTTCGGCACCATCAGATCGAACTCCCGTGTCTCGCCGGAATTCATCCCAACAACATGATCGCTGAATCCTTTCAGGAATGTCTCCTCGTCCACCTTGATCCAGAAGTCGTTCCCGCCGCCGAGTATCTTGGGCGATTTCGGTTCGACTTCGAGTAACGGTTTCCCATCGAGCGTCGTGACATAATCGATCACGCCGAAGTCGTTCATCTGGAGGGCCCGACCGGCTACGTCTGAAAAGGTGGCGTGCCGCTCTCGCAGGGTTTGAATTCGGTGTTCTAGCTCCCGATCACTCACTGTGGACGGCGGCACCTTTACCTGGATTCCCTTGTATTCCGGGAGCTCAAATTCCGGCGATGTGATCAACGTCGCCGTAAACTTCATGCTCCGTTCGGGAGTAAACTCGACGCCGTCGACTTCGGAAATTGACAGCACCTTAAGACCCTTTTCGCGAATCGCCTCCCGCGTCGTTTCGCTCACCAGCTTTTTGGTCAACTCTTCCTGGATCTCCTTGCGAAATTTCGCTTCGACGACATTCTGCGGGGCTTTCCCTGGCCGAAACCCAGGGATCCGAGCCAACTGGCGAAACGATTTCGCGACCTCATTCCACTCCTTTTTGACAAGCTCCGGCGGCAGTTCGATACGCATCGACGCGATGCAATTTGGTAGAGTCTCAACTTCGACGTTCATGGAATTTCTCGAAAATCTACCAGCGTAGTGCGGATCGAAAACTCGCGCAACGGGATCTCTGAATTTAGTCGGCCGTTTATTCGGACTCCCTAGTGGCCTGTCCCAGAAATAACAAACCTGGCAATGCCAGCCGCGTTACACTACCAGACCACAAATCAGAAGCCGATGTCCCCAACCAAACGCTTCACTTTTGTGGTGTCCACCGGCCCCACGATCCCAAGCCCCATCCTCTGGGGCGCAAAACAGAGATTCGCAACCTCTTGAATGTGTTCGGCAGTAACTTCCTTAAATTTAGCCTGCACTTCGTCTGGATCGACGACTTGGTCGTACGCAAGCAGCGATTCGCCCATCCACATGATTTGATTGCTCGTGCTCTCCAGGCCCAATTCGTTTTGTCCGATTGTATATTCCTGAGCCTGTCTGAGCTCCTTGTTGCTCGGCGGCCGCTGACAAAGCTTGTCCAGCTCCCGATGAATTGCGCGCAATGCACTGCGAAGTTTTTCGCATTCCAACCCGACAGAAATGCTGACGAGTCCCGAATCTTCCAGTGCCAAGGTCCCGCTATGGACCGAGTAACAGTACGCGTAGCGTTCTCTGAGCTGCTGAAACAGCCGGGAACTCATGTTTTCCCCAAGGATCACGCTGAGCAACTTCGTCGCAAAACGGCGATCGTCCGTACGGCTCATTGCGTGATAACCCAATGCCAGATGCGTCTGCTCGGTTTTGTCTTCGGCCACAAGGATGCGTTGATCGCGTTTGACTTCGTTCCAGCGCTGGAAAGCCGGCGTTCGCCCGCGCGACAATTTCCTCAGCTTGCTTTTGAAGGACCGAACCACTTCCTCGTGCTTGCAACGTCCGGCAACCGTGACGACGGTGCTGTTCGCGTTGTAATTCTCGGCGACAAATTTCACAAGGTGCTCCCGCTGGATCCTGGATATCGATTCGACCGATCCGGTCAGCGGACGTCCAAGGGCATGTCGAGGCCACATCGCCTCGGTAAGCAGATCTTGCGAAAACTGACCCGGCTGATCCTTGTACATCAGGATCTCCTCGCGGATCACGTCGCGTTCCCGTTCGATTTCGTGCTCCTCGAACAACGAATTGACGTACATGTCCGAAATGACGTTGGCAAGCGTTGGAAAATGTTGCGAAGCCGCTTTCGCGTAAATGCAGGTATGATCTTCGGTGGTGAAGGCGTTGATGAAGCCGCCGAGGCCTTCTACCTCTTCCGTGATATCCCGGCTCGAACGTTTGGACGTCCCTTTGAAAAGCAGATGCTCCAGAAAGTGCGAGATCCCACAAAGTTCCTCTGGCTCATGCCGGCCACCCACCGCAATCCAGATGCCGACACTCACACTCTTCATCTCCGGCATCTCGCGTGTGGCGATCCGCACCCCGTTTTCCAATTTTGTCGTCCGGTACTCCATACTTTCTTTGCACCAAGTTCAAACGGCCAAGCCAGCCTCCCCCGATCCGAAGCTCAGATCTAACTCCGCTCCATTTCGATCAGCTTTTCCGCCAACCGCAGGTCGTTCGGGAACGTTATCTTGATATTCCAGTCACTGTTCCTGAGCAATCGCACGGGGTAGTCTGCATGCTGCAATGCAGAAACCTCATCGGTGACACTGCGCCCAGAGTCAACAATTCGTTTGTACGCGTCCAGCAACCATTCGATCCGAAAAACCTGGGGGGTCTGCATCGCCCAGAGTTCGGAGCGATCGACGCTTCCAGTCACAGCCTGTTCGGCGTCAGCGCGTTTGAGCGTCTCAATCACTGGCGCAGCAAGAGAGACTGCACCGCATTCCATCGCCAGCTTCACGCAGTCACCAATCAGACCCGAGGAGACAAGGGGCCGCGCCGCGTCGTGAACCGCAACGAGGTCGCAATGCTCCGACAATTGGCAAATCCCGTTCCAGACCGACAGATGCCTCTCGGCCCCGCCATCGACAAGAGAGCGGATTTTAGTGAATCCGAATTTGTCGACCATCTGCTGAAATTCCGCCCGACGATCCGGATGAACAACGAGGATCACTTCATCAATTTCGCTGCACCGTTCGAAGCGTTCAATTGACCAGGCAACCACCGGTTTGTCCCCGATCAGGCTCAGCATCTTGTCGAACCCCATCCGCCGGCTGCTTCCGGCGGCTACAATAATTGCGCAAACCATGAAAGTGTTATCATTCGCCGACCGAAGGCTGGCCGGCTAGCCGGCATTTCTCACGCCCCCGTGAGAAATGGGCGCGGAGGTCCGATCCGGCCCAAGCCGGACCAGGGCCAGGCGGTCGCTACCGTGAACCGTGCTCTGATGACCATGCGGCG